>JBOHRM010000155.1:0-3330 GCA_050732715.1 Longimicrobiales bacterium | reverse complement strand
TACTCATACTGTCCTCCTTTGCTACCCTCGGGACGAGGGTGGTTGGGATATTACACGGGACTGCATGTGGGCCTCGGCAGGCCACAGACCCGACCGCGAGCGCAGCCAGGCTTCCGTCATGAGTGTGCAGGAGATTGCGCCAGAGATGCGTTCACGTGTCTCTGGCATAGACAGAACCGCTCCAAACGCCCTTCGAAACATCGACTGTGAGACGATTCCGAGGTCGGCGAGCATCATATCACTCGCCAGGTCTTCGAGATTACTCCGTTCCTGGACCAGTGACGCCGCATTCGGCGCCATCAGGACTCCTTTGCCGACTCGGGTCCGGACGACGTCTGGTAGAACTCCTCGCACCGCCTGACGAAGCACCCACTTTCGTGAGTGGGGACGTACGCAGAGCTCGGGTGGCAGCGTAATTGCGAACTCAACAATGGGACGGGAAAGGTAGGGGTGCCGGACATCGACGTAGTCGTGCCGGAGGCCGGGCGCCGTACCCGCAGTAGCGCTAGTGATGAGCACAGCCGTCGAGTCCTGATACTTACAGCCGACGCGGCCTGCGTATGCGCGCGGCGAGGCAGCCCGTTGACCGATACCGTAGCGTCGCGCGGCATCCGGCGCGATCCACGATGGCGTCTGTCCCTCGTCGCAGACCCAGGACTTCTGTATGAAGTACGGTAGGAGCGGTAGCAAGGCGTTCCGATACGCGAGTTCCCAGAACGAAACGCGGCCGATCGCGGCACGACGGGCCATCTCGCGTACAGCCCGCAGAATATGGCCTCGCGCGATCCAGTCGGCGAAGAAGAACATCGTGCCGAGAAAGAGATTGTCGCCGCCGACGCCGGTCAGCAGAATCTTCCCGCCGGCGCCACTCACGATCTCACAGAGCCGGCGCGTGCGAGGGTAAAACGCGAGGTCCCCCGGCTGGTCGAGCAAGGGCGGTGGATACTCGTCGTCGTGCCAAGTGGGCGCGTCGATTATCTGCTCGTTGCGCAAGCCCCAAGTATTGACGACCGCGTCTGAGTATTCGCGCTCGTCTGCGCCTGTACCGCCTGTCTCGACGTACGTGACCGTACCGGCGAGGCCGTGTGGGACGCGGCCTTGCTGCGCGAGCCACTGGGCCGTGCTGACGACGGACGAGGAATCCATGCCGCCCGACAGCTCGGCCCAGGTCTCGCCCTCGCCGCCGAGCCGCAGGCGCACGGCGTCGGCGAGAAGGTCTCGACATGTCTCGGCCGCCTCCTGCTCGCGGCGCACCCAGGAGTGATCCGTCTCGAACTCGTGCGCGCTCCAGTAACGCCTGACAGAGGGTGCGCCGTCCGGAGTCACCACGAGCAGGTGGCCCGCCGAGACGGCGTGCACGCCGGCGAAGACGGTCAGCCCGGGCGTCGGGATGCACATCGCGACGCGTTCGGCGAGGTACTGGCGGTTGTATTCGTCGCTGACGGCGAGCGGTTCGGCGCGCGAGGAGAACGCGAATGTGCGGCCACGTTGGGCGTAGTACAGCGTCTTCACGGCGAATGCATCCACCGCGGCGATGATCGTGCCGGTGCGGCCGTCCCACACGACGAACGCGAAATCGCCGAGCAGCGCGGGCACGCACCCCGCCCCTTCCGCCTCGACGGCGCGCAGCACGAGCTCGAGATCGGTCAGCCGGGCCGCGGACGATGCGTCTCCCCCACCGCTACGCCCCGGAGCGTGGAGGAGCTCGTTACGCATGTCGCGAGCCCGGGCTGTCCGATCCTCACGCATGTACGTCATGGGCTTGTGCGCGCCCCATCGCCGGATCTCGTCGCGGTTGTCGAGCCGGACCATCCCGGCGGCGAGGTTGTGGCCGTGCGTGGCGACGAGCGGGTCGCCCCACGGGTCGTCCCAGCCGGTGAGCACGGCGACGCCGCCGAACTCCTGCCATTCGTGCTCGAGGCCGCGCCGTCTCGCGAATGCGTCGTAGTGGCGCCGAGCGACTTCCGACACGGGCGACGCGTCGCCGGATAGGAACGGCGTGTCAGGCTCGATCAGACACGTGAAGAACCTCATGGCAGCGGCTCCGGCAACGGCGCGAACCACTTCACGTGCTCCGCGACATCGTTGATGACCTCGCCCCGGTACTCGACCCACGCGTGCGCGACGAACGGGAACGGCTGTACTCCTGTGCGATAGCGGACCGCCACGCCCTGTCGCCGCAGCAGGCAGTACAACGCAAGCGATTGCTCGAGGCAGAGTGCACGCGCCGGATAGAGCGCACCTGCCAACGCGATGCGATGCTCGACGGCGCGAACCACGTCGATCGGAAAGTCCTCGTTGCACGCGACCCCATCGACGCGCTTGCGCACCCAACGCAGTGTTGCGTCCAATCCTCGCCCGCGGAGGCGGCGCTTGATCCGCGTGATCTCGGCCGCGCAGCTGAGCACCGATGGGACGTGGATCACACGCCGGACGGCAGGCACGGCGTCACCGCGCGGCACTTCGTGTTCGGCGGTCACGCGCCGCCTCCTTCGCGGTGATCGCCGGCGTCGGAGCGAACCCGGTCTGCGGTGAGCAGGCCCGCCTCGAGGAACGTCTCGAGCAGGTGCTTCACGTCGCGCGTGATCGTGTCACGCGAAACGTCGGGGTGATCGGCGCAGAGAGCATCGACGAGCGTTGCCAGCGTCGCGTCGCCTGCCTCGATGACAGCCCAGAGGCTGCCGGCGGATTCGTTCAGCGTGTGGTACATGCCGTTGCGTAGGTCGAGCAACACGGTGGCCCCCGCCGCGTGTGCCGCGCTCACACCCACCTGCGCATGAAACCGTGAGGCCGGCGGCTCGGCCGTGCCGCGCGGCTCCGCTGGCGTGGTGACGCGTGACGGCAATTGAGCCGCGCCGGCACTTGCCGCGCCCGCATTTGCCAACGCCGCACTTGTGGAGGCCCCACTTGCCCCGACGCTCAAACGGTCGCGCTTCGAATCTTCGTTTGCCTGCACCGGCCTGCTCCTCTCGCCTCTCGTGGCCCCACCGTCCGTTGGAATCCTGCGCGCACATGCGAATCTGCATGGGCGGCGGGCCGTGTCGAGGCCCGGTTCGGGTGAATGTTCCTCGATTCGACGCGCGTATTCCCGATCGGACGTCTGTTGCCGGATTTCGACGCATCGGCGTCTTGGAGTCGGTGATGTTCGAGGCGGAATCGAGGCGGCGGTTCACCGTTTCGCTGGTGAGGATACGGAGGCGTACGAACCTCAATGCTGCGGTGATTCGTGATCGGGAGCGGCGGCGTGACTGTGGCCGGCGAGCTCGTCCACGAATCGGTCGACCAGGTTCTCCCAGCTTCGTACGTCCGCGAGCGAGGGCTCGCGCACGT
>JBOHRM010000154.1:0-6579 GCA_050732715.1 Longimicrobiales bacterium | reverse complement strand
GCAGAGATCAACCAGCACAGAGATCGCGAACAATGCATAAGCGCGCAGTCCGCGGCGGCGCGCGCTACGCCTGCCATCCCGGAAGACCGCCTCCATCTCCGGGCCGGCTTCTCGCCTGAACGAGCGCGGCAGCAGACGCAGGCAGCGCCGATACCAGCGCACACTCACGCCTTCCGAACCGTCACGGCCCGCCATGCGATTCACCCAACCGTCCGACCATCACCAGCGTGCGACGCAGCCGCGCCGACTCGGCCGCCAGCACACGCCGGCCCAGCTTCGTCAGACCGTGATACTGCCGGCGCTCGTCTCCCGCGCCTTCCTCGCCCTTCGGCGGCGCCGTCCGTTCGATCCAACCCGCTTGGCGCAACTCGCGCATCAGCCGGTACAGCGTGCCGGGTCCGAGCAGCGGCCGCGACGGAATCACCTGGTTCACCCGCTCCAGAATCTCGAAACCCGGCCGCGATCCGTCCGCCAGCGCCGCCAGCACGGCGAACGCGGCTGGCCGTACCGGCAACAGCTCATCGATGCGAGCAGCCTCGCGCGACGCCGATCCTCTTCGCTTTCGCATTGGCTTCAATATTGAAGGCAGTCACCGCGCGCGCAAGGGCGCGCCGTGCGCACGGGCGGCTCACCGCTCAATGCGAGGACGAACCTTGCACAGGTCGGCCAGATATGTGTAGAACATGTCCCGGAAGGTTGTTCGATGTGGACCCGCCATAGCGCAACAGCTCGACGAAATCGTCCCGCGCAAAAAAGGCGCTGAACGCGCCCATGAGCACGAGTGCGAATCGGTCACGGCTCACGCCTCGACCGACCACCTCCGACATCGACGCAGGGTTGTGCACCACGAGTTCCGGATCCATCGCAGCGACCTCGTCTCGGACGGCCGAGAGGATTCGCTCGGGCGGGAGCTCGGTTGCCACCACGTACCTGAGCGTGCTTCGACTGACGGGATTGCCATTGGCGTGATAGACGACGAGTGCTGGGGACCCATGAGCGTCGAACGGTACGTCACCCACGACGCCGATAATGTCCCGATCGCTGCCCCCCGACGGCACCATGATGCGGGCCCTACGACGTCCTCGAACGACATGCCCGGAAACGCTCGTTCGGCGAAGCGCGCACTGACAACGGCCCGCGCCGGATCGCTGGTATCGTCCTGCGACTCGAACGTACGGCCTGCGAGCGACCACATCATCTTTCAATGCGACGGCATCGATGACGTTCTTGTCCGTGCTCGGCCATTGTTCTGCCAGCGATTGGCTCAGGACCGCGAACTCTGCTCGTGCCTGCTCTAGATTGACGTCGTTCCGTAGTCGCGCCACAACGCTGAAACCAAAGTTCTGCTCTCCCGTTCCTGTAAGGTCGTACGGCACCCATACGTCCACCTCGCCAATGATCGGATCCTCGAAACCCGGAGGCGCGATCCCAACCACTTCGGCCAGTTCGTCGCTCAGGCGAACTGTCGTGCCAATCACCGACGGATCGGCGTCAAAGCGCGTCCGCCACAGCGCATCGCTCAACACCACCCGAGCGGTGCCGACCTCGTCCTCACGATCGAATTCCCGTCCACGCCGCAGGTCTGAGCCGAGCGTGCGGAAGTAGTCGCTCGACACCTCCAGAGCGCGGAGTCGCTCGGCCCGCCCATTCGTGACGAGGTCGACGCCCGTCTCACGGTACGTCATTATTGCCGCAATATCCTGAAAGGAAGCGGCGTGATCCCGGATCTCCCTGAATTGTGGGCTCGCGAAGTATATCTTGTTCCGATACGAGGGATTCTCGGGGTCCACCAGATACAAGCGAACCAGCTGGCCGGGCCGCTCATAGGGCAGAGGTGCCAGCAGCACCGCTTGCACGACGCTGAACACCGCCGTCGTCCCGCCGATGCCCAGCGCGAGAGTCGCGACCACGACCGCCGTAAAACCCGGCGCCCGCCGCAGCATGCGAAGCGCATAGCCGACGTCTTTCCACATGTCGTCCCTCCATCGGATGCGGCCGCTTCGTTCGAAGCTCCCGATACCTTGGTCGCGCGCCGCTGGAGCCCGCTGCCAGCTCCCCCCGCTGGGGGGAAAAGCCGAGCATCTCTAGCGGCGACCTGCCCCATGCCCTCGCCGGCCGACGCGGGCAAGGCAGGTAGGCGACCTCTCAGTCCCGACCGGATCGTATCTGCGCCCGCGGCGTCCCAATTCTGATGAGGTCTCAGCGAGCGGGTGGGACATGAACTCGTACAGCGGCTCGACCGGCGCGCGCGGAGGCACGCGTGAGCGGCTCACACCCGCACCCACGCCGGCAATGCCCATCTTGCCTCGTTCATTCATCGTAGGCCTCGCTCCGCATTATGCATACTCCTAGCATAATGCACGATTCCCGCATGATAGGCCACCATGCTGGGGCGTGCTCCATCTGAGCTTGCTGACGGCAGGGGGCGGTGGTCTACGGTTTGGCGGAGTGTGGACGGCGGTGATCGTCACGCAGGTGGCGATCACGGTCACGCTGCCTGCGGTCGCGTTCTTCACATGGCGTCCCGCGGCTCAGCTGCGAAGCTACGATCTCGGCTTCCCGCCTGAGCAGTACCCCTCGGCGCGGCTCGAGATGGATCGCGAATCCTCGGCAGACGTGTCGGGCGACACGTCCCGGGCGGCGTTTCTGGCCCGATTCGACAATCAAACGCGGATCGTCGTGGCGCCGCTGGACGCGCGCGTTTCGGCAGCATCCGAGGTCTCCAGCCAACCGGCCATGGAGAGCGGACAGGCAACTCCGGTTATGGAGGCTCGTCGACCGGGTAGTCGAATCCCTCGTAAACGAAAGCATCCGCGATAGCCTCACAATCTCGCTCGGTGCCCCCCCATTCGAAGACTTCCGTGCGCCAGCAGGTCGAGATGGTGGCGGCGATCTCATCAATCACGGCAACGGCTTCCTCACGGGTGAGACCGAACCTGGCCGCTCCGGACAGCAGGTTGTCACGCCGGGCCCCCCTGCCGAATCGCCCACAGGTCAGGGCCAGGTCCCGCTCCTGCGAGCCGTGCTGGGGGCTCGGGGTAAGGTCGTAAGCCGGCGCAAGCCGCCAATCCTCGGCAGCCGCAACCACGGCGTGATTCCTCGGGTGATCGTCGTTGTTGGAGATAAGGGCGTTGAAGACCGTGCGACGGAACATCTCCGCCTTGTCCTCGCGCGGACGGGAGGACCAGCGCTGAAGTTCGTCCGCCAGCAACAGATAGGACCAGTTCTCCATGTCTGTCGGTGTATCCTCGGCGCGCAGCGTCGTTAGGCTGCTCACCATGCGGTGCCGAAGATAGCCGCGTTCGACCTTCTCCCGGTCGAAACGCCGCAGCATGAGAATAGATTCGCCCCTGAGTTGCTCGATCCGGATCTCAGGGATACGGATCTGGCAGCGGCTCGCGAGAGACAGCATCGCCGCCTCCACGGCCGCGTTGTTCCAACGATCGGCGCGCGCTGGAAATTTGGCGACCCAAAGCCCCGTCTCGTCCTCCACGGTGTTTTTCGGCCGGGCCCCGCCCATCGAAGTGGTGGGTTCGTAGACGCGGCGGACCTGTTCGCGGATCTCCTCCAGCGGAAGTTCTTGCTCAAAAACCCGAGCCGCTTCCCGTAGCTCAGCAAGCCCGATGACGCGGTTGTACCCTCTCACCGGGGCCGGCGGCTCCTTGCCCAGCCCGAAGGACAGGGCGCCCACCCGGTCTTGGGGCGACTGAAGGAGGTAGTCAACCTCGGTGAGGTCGGACCGCCCCAGGACCTTCTCGATCACGAGCCGCCCCCATGCGTCGGGCGCCGAATCGCGCAACGCGCCGAAAACCCCTCCCAGCCGAACCGTTTCGAACGTCTGGGGCGAGATCGGAAGGTTCATCGGATCGATGGGCACAGCATCGGGGCGGCTCCGGTAGCTCCGTCCATAGACGAACCGCCCCCTTCCGGCTCCCCGTGGCAGAGGAGTCAGCACGAACCGGCCGCATGTTACGACTTCGAGTGAGCGCGGCATCTGGATGTAGACGTAGCATTCGCGCTCAGAACTCATCGCTCAGCCCCATCTCGAGTCGCACACGTTCGCCGCGGCGAGCGGCCTCGAGAGTACGGCCTTCCAGGTCGCTCTCAGGGCTTGCGACAGCCGCAAGGTCGCCGTGGAGGCCAAGAGCCCAGAGCACAGCGGCATACACGCCGACGCCGGTACCCAACTCTCCCGCCTCGACTCTCCGGAGGGTCTTCGGGCTTACGCCGGCCTTCGCGGCGAGGTCGGCCTGCCGGAGCTTGCGCCTGTGGCGTGCGATGGTGATGCTCTCGCCGAGCGCCTGAACCGTCTGAACGACGGCTGCGGGCGCGGCCTCTTCGGTGACGTTTTGCTTCGGCACATCCGCTCCAGGTCATAGCGTGGCTCTTATCTGACTTTAGAGGCAATCTATTATTCTTTAGTGCTTGCGCAAGTGCTGGAGGTCATTGATCGAGGTCGCCGGCGATCCGGCTGCGTTCGCGCCGCGCCTACGGGAGATCGTCGCCGCGGTCGATCCGGAAGCGACCGTCGGCGAAGCGATCTCGCTGGAGAAGGCCTTTGAGATCAACGGGCGCCTCTTCCAGTGGATGTTCATGATGGAGGTCGCCCTGGCGGGGGTGGCGTTCATCCTCGCCGTCTCCGGGCTTTACGCGCTCATGTCGTTCACGGTGTCCGAAAGAACCCGAGAAGTGGCCATTCGGAGCGCGCTGGGTGCGCCGCCATCGAGTGTCGTAGCGACAATCGCGCGCAGGGCGGCAGTCCAGCTCGGCATCGGTCTGGCGCTCGGAGGCGTTTGGGCGTGGGTGCTGCTTCGCCAGTTCGTCAACGACCCGATGTTTCTCCCCATCAACATGCGCATGACGATCATTGCTACGCTGGTCGTCACAGCGATCGTGAGTGTCGTCGGCTGCGCCTCGCCTACGATTCGCGGGCTGAGAATCCAGCCGAGCGAGGCGCTGCGCGAGAGTTGACGAGCTGGCGGACGAGCGGGGTTTTCTGAAGCGGGTCATCCCGGCCAAGGGCGTTTCGTTTAGGTCGCGGTTGCGTTGAAGAGCCGCAGGCCGTATCAAATCTTGTGGGCCTATCCTTTGATAGCTCGCTTGTGATAGCCTTGTCTATCAAAGGATGCCGCCTTATCTTTTGATAATGCGCCAGGCTGTGAAATGATCACCAGGAATCGGGCTGGGACCTTCGTCCCGCAAGCATCGGGACCTCAGGGCTACCGCGCCTTCATCCCGGCACCCCTGCCACCGGACCCGCCCGTCCACTTCGACTTGGAGCTGAGCCGGCTCCACGAGGCGGCCGTTCGGGCGCTCGGTCAGCTCGAGGGTGTCTCCGGCGCACTCGCGCCGGACCGGTTGCTCTACATGTACGTGCGCAAGGAGGCCGTCCTCTCGAGCTCGATCGAGGGGACGCAATCCACGCTGACGGACCTGCTGGAGTACGAGAACAAAGCCGTACCCGGTACGCCGATGGACGACGTGCGGGAAGTTTCGCGGTACGTCGCCGCGCTCGATCACGGCATCGAGCAGATTCACACCGGTCAGTTGCCGTTGGGCCTCCGTCTGATTCGCGACGTGCATCGGGTGCTGATGGCGGACGGCCGCGGCAGCCAACAAACGCCGGGCGAGTTCCGGCGATCGCAGAACTGGCTCGGCGGTACGGCGCCGTGGAATGCGCGCTTCGTACCGCCACCCCCGCATGAGATGACGAAGGCGCTCGACAATTTCGAGCGGTTCCTGCACGACGAGTACGGTTATACGCCGCCGGTCATCAAGGCAGGTCTCGCGCATGCGCAGTTCGAGACGATTCACCCGTTCCTGGACGGCAACGGTCGTATCGGTCGACTCCTGATCAACCTGCTAATCGTAGTCGACGGCGTGCTCTCGCAGCCTTTCTTTTACCTCAGCCTCTTTCTGCGTCAGAACCGCTCCGAATACTACGACGCCCTGCAACGCGTGCGCACGGACGGTGACTGGGAGGGTTGGCTGCGTTTCTATCTCGTCGGCGTAGAATGGGTGGGCCGTGAGGCTGCGCAGATCACGGTGGCGTTGCGCGATCTTTTCGAAACCGACCAGCGGCGCGTCGCGAAGCTCGGGCGCGCGGCGGGCTCCGCACTACAGGTGTTCGAGCTGCTGCGCGATCGTATCGCGCTAAGCATACCGCGCGCGGCGCACGAACTCGGTCTCACCTGGCCGACGGTGAACAGTGCAATAAAGCGGCTGGAGGATCTTGGCATTGCGAGAGAGATGACCGGACGAGCGCGCGATCGTGTGTACGCGTACGACCGGCAGCTTCAAATTCTCACTGATGGGCTCGGAACGCCCTCGCCCGGCGGCATTTGAGCCCTTGACATACGGGCGATCTGTCTACAATGTCGATCTAGTCTACAACATAGATAACTTGCGGGAGACCATGGGACAGAGGTCATCACTAGGCGAGTTCGAGCAGTTGGTCCTGCTGGCCATTCTTCAACTGAAAGCGGATGCCACAGGCACGACGATCGCCCAGACGCTGGAGCGTCGCGCCGGCCGGGGCGTTTCCCGTTCCGCGCTCTATACGAGTCTCGATCGGCTCGA
>JBOHRM010000153.1:0-3888 GCA_050732715.1 Longimicrobiales bacterium | reverse complement strand
CAGCGTCGTCGCTTCGGCGATCGCGGCAACCTGCACGCCGGCCACGAAGTTGTTGACCAGCTTCACGAACGCGCCGCTCCCGGACGGACCCAACACCACCACATCGCGGCCCATCGCGAGCAGCACGTCACGCACACTCTCGATCGCCGCCGCATCGCCGCCGGCCAGAAACAGCAGCTCGCCGCTCGCCGCCTGCACCCGGCTCCCCGTCACCGGCGCATCGATCAGCGCGCAGCCCCGAGCCCGCGCCAGCTCGGCCAGCTCCCGAATCCAACCGGGCGAGACCGTGCTGCTCTCGACCAGCACCGCGCCCGGCCGCACACCCGCCAAGGCACCGGTCTCGCCGAGCCAAACCGCGCGTGATGCCGCATCATCGGCCACCATGCTCACGATCACATCCGCGCCCTGCGCCGCACCGCCCGGCGTGCGCGCCACGCGCGCACCCGCCGACTCGAGCGCCCGGCCACGCTCGATCGACCGGTTCCAAACCGTCAGCGGATAACCCGCCGACAGCAGACGGGCCGCCATGCCGGCGCCCATGGTGCCGAGCCCGAGTAGCGTTACTGTGCGCGTATCCGTCATGACATCGTTGCCGGTTCGAGTCGTCATCGCCGCCCGCCCTCAACTGCCGCCGGGCCCTGTCCCTTCACCGAACGCAAAACATCCAGCCGGCCCTCGAGCGACGAGCGCGCGTGCGCATCCGCGCCCCGCGCCAACAGCGTGCGCGCATCCTCGAGATGTTCGCGCATCCTACGCCGCGCCCCCTCCGCGTCACGCTGCCGTATCGCCGTCAGAATCCGACGATGAAATCGCATCGTGTGGCTGGGATCGACACGCGACGACGTCAGCCGGACCAGCGCCTCGAGCGACTGGTGCACCACCGTGAACAACATCGCACACACGCGATTGCCGCTCGCCGCGTACACCGCCTGATGAAACTCGAGATCGCTCGTCACGAACCGGTCCGGGTCCTCCGCACTCTCCGCCATCGCCGCGATCGCTCGCTCGAGCGCCTCCAAATCCGCGCTCGTCGCCCGCTCCGCCGCCCGCGCCGCCAGCTCCGGCTCGACGATCAGCCGCGCCTCCATCAGCTCGTGAAACGTGATCCCGTCCAGCAGAATCAAAAACTCGAGCGGCTCCGCCAAAATCGACGCCGCCGCCGGGTTCAGCCGCGTACCACTGCCAACCCGCTGCGAGATCACGCCCATCATCTCGAGCACCTTCAGCGCCTGCCTCAGCGATGACCGGCTCACTCCCACCCGCTCCGCCAGCTCACGCTCCGACGGCAGCCGGTCTCCCGGCGCCAACGCGCCTTCCGCGATCAGCTGCTTGAACAAAGCCACCAGCGATCCGGTCAGGTTCTTCGCCACCGGTTCCGTCTGCCTCGATCTCGCGACATTCATGGTATGACCAATATTATTGCGCCCGGCGCCCGTTCGTCAACATGTTGCTTGCAGCGGTCGAGATTTGGTAGTACCATTATGCCGAGGCGGCGGGGCGCGCCGGAGCTTCAGGGAAGCCGTAAATCGCTGATGAGCTGCCCGAGCTGCTGCCGCGGAACCATCGATCGAGTGAAGCGCCGATGCCGGGCGGCGGCGGGGGCAACTCGGAACTGGTTTCTAGCCAGTGCCCATGGCGCTCACGCGGCGCCGTGATGGCTGAAACCGGCAACTGGGAACCGGGAACCGTTTCTACTCAGTCGAACGCAACAAGGGAGCGCACGTGAGGATAACGGAGCTGCGGACGCGGGTGGTCGAATGGCAGGGCCCGACGGCACGACCGCGGCTGCACTTCTGCACGAACCCGATGGACCTGTTGGGGCCGGCCGCGGCGGACCCGATGGCGTCGTTCCGGTTCTATGGCTGGCTGGTAGTGGAGGTGATGACGGACGATGGGCACGTGGGTCTCGGCAATGCGGGTTTGGCGCCGAGGCTGGCGAAGCAGGCGATCGATGAGCATCTCACGCCGCTGCTGATCGGGCGGGAGGCGTGGGACGTGGAGTTTTTGTGGCAGCTCATGTACCGGCAGACGATGGCGTGGGGTCGCAAGGGTGTGGGCATGGCGGCGATCAGCGCGGTCGACATTGCGTTGTGGGACCTGCTCGGCAAGGCGACGGGTCAGCCGGTGTACCGGCTGCTGGGCGGGCGTACGAAGCCGTGCATCCCGGTGTATGCGAGCCGGCTGTACAGTCAGGACCTGGATTCGCTGGCGGCGGAGGCCGCGGGTTATCACGAGGCCGGTTTTCGCGCGATGAAGCTGCGCTTCGGCTGGGGCCCAGGGGATGGTGCGGCGGGGATGCAGCGCAACGTCGCGCTGGTGCGCACGGTCCGCGAGGTGGTGGGTGACGACACGGACATCATGGCGGACGCGTACATGGGTTGGACGCTGGACTACGCGCGCCGAATGATCCCGCTGCTCGAGCCGCTGCGGCTTCGCTGGCTCGAGGAGCCGGTGATCCCGGACGATGTTCGCGGTTACGCGGAGCTGAACGCGATGGGTCGGATCCCGATCGCGGGCGGCGAGCACGAGCACACGTTGTACGGCTTCCGCGAGCTGCTCGAGGCGCGAGCGGTCTCATACGTCCAGTTCGACACGAACCGGGTCGGCGGCATCACGCAGGCGAAGAAGGTCGCGGCGCTCGCCGAGGCGCACTCGGTGCCGGTGGTCCCGCACGCCGGGCAGATGCACAACTATCACATCGTGATGTCGAGCTTCAATGCGCCGATGGCCGAGTTCTTCCCGCACGTCGACGTCGAGGTCGGGAACGAGCTCTTCTGGTACATCTTCGAGGGTGAGCCGCAGCCGGTGCAGGGTGCGATCGATCTGAGCGATGAAGTGCCGGGGCTCGGCCTGCGCATTCGTGATGAGACGCTCTCCGAGTTCGCGGTGATCGGATGAAGGGCGAGGATCGGCTGGTCCAGCTCACCACGGAGGAGTCGGGCCGGGTGGTCTGCCTGATCGACGAGCCGTGCCTGCACGTGTTGAGCGAGTACTCGACCGTGTACGATCTCGCGCGCGCGGCGCTGGCGGCGGGGGCGCCGCTCGGTGAATTCGCGCGTGCGCATATCAGCGCGGCGTCGATCTCGTATGACGCCGTAGGTGACGACCCCGGCGGCGGGCTACGCTTTCTGCCGGCGATCGATCACCCCGTCGAACCCGCCCGCTGTCTGGTCAGCGGAACGGGGCTGACGCACCGGCGCAGCGTCGACACGCGGCAGGCGATGCACGCCACGGGCACGGCGGTCACGGACAGCGAACGCATGTACGCGCTCGGCAGCGCGTCCGGCCGGCCGGAGCCCGGCGCCGTCGGTGTCGCGCCGGAGTGGTTCTACAAGGGCAACGGTCTCAGCCTGCGCGCGCACGGCCAGCCGCTGGTCAGGCCGGTGCACGCGGAGGACGCCGGCGAGGAGCCCGAGCTCGCGGGCGTGTACATGATCGACCGTTACGGCGTCCCGCGCCGGCTCGGCATGGCGATCGGCAACGAGTTCTCGGACCACGAGCTCGAGCGGCGCAACTATCTGTATCTCGCGCCGTCGAAGCTGCGCATGTGCGCGCTCGGGCCGGAGCTCGTGCTCGATCCCGATTTCACCGATGTACGCGGCGAGGTCGCGATCGAGCGTGACGGCACGGTCTTCTGGTCGTGCGCGCTGCACACCGGAGACGCCGCCATGTGCCACAGCCTCACCAACATCGAGCACCACCACTTCAAGAACGAGCTGCACCGTCGCCCCGGCGATGTGCACGTGCACTTCTTCGGCGCCGACGCGTTCAGCTTCAGCGCCGGCATCGCGCTCCAGGATGGCGACGTCATGCGCGTCTCGTTCGACGGCTTCGGCCGGCCGCTCCGCAACCGGCTCGTGATCGAGCGGCCGCCGGCCGCGCTGGTGC
>JBOHRM010000152.1:0-3316 GCA_050732715.1 Longimicrobiales bacterium | reverse complement strand
GGCGCGGGTTCGCGGTACGCTGCGCCGCGGCCGCGGATTCGCGCTCGGCGATCGTCATGGTCGCGCACGCCGAGCCCGAGCGCGCGGTAGAGCATCTCGCGCGTCACGGCATCATCGTCGACTCGCGGCCAGGCTACGTCCGTATCTCGCCGCATTTCTACAACACTGCCGCGGAGATCGACCATGTCGTGGACGCGCTCGAGACGGAGGCGGCAACGTGACGCTCGATGACGCGCAGCGCGCGGTCGATGCGTCGATCACCGGCGCCGGAGGGTACTGGCCGCCGCTCTCGAACCTGGCGCGGCTGGTCGAGGAGGTCGGAGAGCTGTCGCGCGAGCTGAACCATCGCTTCGGTCACAAGCCGAAAAAGGTGGACGAGCCGGAGCAGGACCTTGCACTCGAGATCGGTGACGTCCTGTTCGTGCTGATCGTACTCGCGAACGAACAACGAATCGATCTCGGTGAAGCGCTCGGGCGTGTGCTCGAGAAGGTTCGAGTTCGCGATGCCGATCGGTGGAAGCAGGTCTAGCAATTTCGTCATCCCATCCAGTTCGCGGGTTGCGCGTCAGCGAGTTGTGGGTTGGGGGGCGGAACCCGCAACCCGCAACCCGCAACCCGCCAACCCGCTTCTACGGCACCAGCACGATCTTGCCGAACGCGTTGCCGTTCTCGAGGCGTTCGTGCGCCTCGGCGGCGCGGCCCAGCGGCATGACCGTGTCGACCACGGGTTCGAGATCGCCGTCGAACACGAGCCGCATCACGGTTTCGAACTCTTCGCGGCCGGCCATGGTGGTGCCGAGTATGTCGAGCTGCTTCCAGAAGACCTGGCGGATATCCGTTTGACCCGCGTTTCCCGTGGTCGCGCCATAGGTGACGAGTCGGCCGGCGCGCGCGAGCGAGCGGAGGTTCGTGGACCAGAGCGCCTGGCCGACGGAATCGAAGATCAGGTCCACGCCGCGTTTCGCCGTCGCGAGCCAGAGCTCGCGGCCGAAGTCGTCTTGCGTGCGATCAATGACCACGCTGGCGCCGAGGTCGCGCACGCGGTCGGCGTTGTCGCCCGTCGTGAGTGCGAACACGCGGGCGCCTGCGCGTCGCGCGATCTGGATCGCCGCGGTCGCCACGCCGCCGGACGCGCCGGTGATGAGCACGGATTCTCCTTCACGGAGCCGGCCACGTGACATCACGCCATGCCACGCCGTGAGGAACGCGAGCGGCGCCGCGGCCGCGCGCTCGAGTGGATAATCGTCGGGGATGACGAAGAGGTTGCCGGCCGGCGCGGTCACGTACTCGGCGAAGCCGCCCTGCGTGTGCTCGCCGATGATCCGGAAATCCGCACACAGCGGCTCATCGCCGCGCCCGCACGGCTCACACGCCCCGCACGAGAGGCTGGGGTTGACCACGACGTGCGCGCCGGTTGCAATGCCGTCGACGCCCGGGCCGAGACCGGCGACGACGCCGGCGATATCGGATCCGCCGATGTGCGGCATCGTCGTCTCGATCGGCAGACCGCGACGCAGCCACAGATCGAGGTGGTTCAACGCCGCCGCGCCGACGCGGATCAGGACCTCGCCGGGCCCGAGATCCGGCTCGGGCACGTCCTCGACCCGCACCACCTTCGGATCGCCGTGCTCGTGGAATACCGCTGCCCGCATGGACGACGAAGCTACGGCCGGAGCCGGGGCCGAGGCCAGGGCTTCCGGCCGCCACGATCCCGTCACGGCAGCTTCACGGGCCCACCTTGAACTTTCAACGCCCACCGCTGAACTTTGAGGCCCACTGACAAGGCAGGAGCCGCCGTGGTCCAGATGAATGACGATCCCCGCGACGATCTGTACGAAGACCTCGAGCGCCGCGCGCTCTTCGACCTCCCGGAGGACGAGCCGGAGGACGATGTCGACGTAGTCGGCGCCTTGCGTGAGGACGAAGGCGCGCCGGCCGCCGCCGAGCCGGCCCACGATGTGACGCTGGGCGGATACATCGAGGTGCACGATCGCGTCCCCGCGTTCGAGGGCAGTGACGGCCAGCCGTACACTGTCGACGTCGACGTCGAGGCGACGGACGACCCGGAGCGGCCGTGCGTGGCGTTTTTCGTCTTCATTCGCTGGGCCGCGACAGGCGCCGGCATCATGGACCACACCGAGTCGGGCGACGTCGCCGCCGGCGGCACCGAGGCCGAGGCAAGGAACGGCGCGCTCCAGCTCTCCCTGTACGAGGTGAAGGCCGAGCTCGATGCGGCGATCGCACGGCGTGGCGCCGCCCTGGGCGAATGAAGGGCGTGCTTCGTGAAGGCCTGATCCTTCTCAGCGAAAATGACCTTGCCCGCCGCATCGCGGTCGGTGCGCCCGGCGCACGCACGTTGGCGCGCCGGTTCGTCGCGGGCGAGACCGTCGAGGACGGCGTCGCGGCCGCGCGCGCCCTGAATCGAGCCGGCCACACCGTCTCGCTCGACTACGTCGGCGAAGCCGTGCACAGCGAGGCGGACGCGGCCGCCGCGGCGGATATCTACCTGCGGCTGATCGATCGCATTCGCAAGGAAAAGCTCGATGCGAACGTCTCGCTCAAGCTCACGCAGCTGGGGCAGGACATCGGCGACGCGTTCCTTCGCGGCAACGTCGGGCGAGTCCTCGACCGTGCCCGTGAGGTCGGCATGTTCGTGCGGTTCGACATGGAGTCCAGTGCGTACACGCAGCGGACCATCGATTTCTTCCGCACGATCTGGGACGAAGGCTATCGCGACGTCGGCATCGTGCTCCAGTCGGCGTTGCGCAGGAGCGCCGGAGATGCGCGGATGGCAAACGAGCTCGGCGCGCGCGTGCGACTGTGCAAGGGCGCGTACCAGGAACCGGAAAGCGTCGCCTATCCCGAGAAATGGGAAGTCGACAAGCGCTTCGTCGAGCTGATGCAGACGCTCCTGTCCGACGGCGCCTACCCGGGCATCGCGACGCACGACGAGGCGATGATCGCGGCCACGCGCCGGTACGCCGCCGCGCACGAGATCCCGAAGTCCGCGTTCGAGTTCCAGATGCTGTACGGCGTCCGCCGTGACCTACAGCACGAACTCAGGGGGCAAGGGTACAACCTCCGCGTGTACGTACCCTTCGGAGAGGCGTGGTATCCGTACCTCATGCGGCGGCTCGCGGAGCGACCGGCGAATCTCTTTTTCATGGTCAACGCGGTCCTCGCTGAACTGTGGGCTGCGAGACCGAGAGGGAATAAAACAGCAAATGATGAATGATGAATGATGAATGATGAATGAACAGCCCATCCAGGACTATTTCGCATTCATCATTTTGTATCCATGGCGTACTCCATAACT
>JBOHRM010000151.1:0-2662 GCA_050732715.1 Longimicrobiales bacterium | reverse complement strand
GCCGTTCACCCGTCGCTGTATGTTGCCATGTCATGACTTCGTTCGTTCGGGTGGTATGAGCATTCTTCAGCGTAGTTCGGGCGCCGGCCTCGGATTTCTCCTGGCGGTCGTGCTCTTGCCGGCGATGGCGCTTCCGGCTCAGCGTTCCAGCGCGTCCTCAAACGAGGCGCTCACCCTTCAGCCGGGTGACCTCCTGCGCATCGAGATATGGCGCGAGGAGGACCTGAGCGGCGAATTCCCCGTCGACGAGCTCGGCCTCGTCACGCTGCCATTGCTCGGGGAGAAGGACGTCAACGGTATTTCCGTGCGTGCCTTGCGTGACCAATTGATCGCCGAATACCGCGTCCAGTTGCGGAACCCTTCGATCGTAATCACTCCGCTGCGACACGTGGACGTGCTCGGGCAGGTGAATACGCCGGGGCGGTACATGATCGACCCGACCATGAGCCTGGCCGGCGCCGTGGCGCTCGCGGGCGGTGCGTCATCGGGGGGTGATCTCCGGCGGCTCGAAATTGCGCGTGATGGCGAGATCATCCAGGACGGCGTGCGGGCAGAGGCGACGCTCGCCCAGATCGATGTCCGCTCGGGCGATCAGATCTTCGTCCAGCGACGAGGATGGTTCGAGCGCAACCAGAACTTCCTGATCAGCACGATGCTATCCGTCACCGTATTCGTGGTTTCCTTCCTTCGCTGACCGCCCGTGCAGATCGACGATGGTGAGAGGCGGATGATCGAGCCGAGCAGGCCTTACCCGGTCGAAGCTCCGCCGGGTCGGTCCGATATCTACCTCGCGGACATCGCGCGCGGCTTGTATCGCAATCGGTGGCTGGTGATCGGGATCGCGGCCGCCGTGATCGCGGCCGCCGCCGTCTTCACGGTTTTTCAGACCCCCGAGTATGAGAGCGAGGCGGCCGTCCAGATTCACTTCGAACGTGCGGCGCGGTCCAGCGCGCTGACCGATCTCGGAGCGGCAATCGGCTTGGGCGATCTCGTGAACCGGGAGGCGGGCAGGATCGGGACCGATATCCTCGTCATGCAGAGCCGCGGCATCATCGAGCACATCGCGGACTCGCTCACGCTCCACGTGCAGATGACCGAGCCGCGAGCCGCGCGCGTGGCGGTTTTCTCCGCGGTCGACGCGCCACGAAACGTGGTGCCCGCCACCGTCGAATTCCGGCACCGCGGGAACGGCGTTTACGACGTCCGCGTCGAGCCGGCCTCGGAAGAGCCGCCGCGGCGTGCCCCGGGCGTGGCACACGATCCCGGCTGGGACCCCGAAGCCGCATGGCGCGCGCTGTTCGAGCACCCCGCGCGTGTCGAGGTCGGCCAGCCGTTCGAGATCGGGAACGTCGATCTCACGCTCGACCCGGCGTTGAGTGAAGCGCCACCGGACCGCATCACCGTCGAGGTCCGCGATTTCCGAGGAGCCGTCGAGGCCGTGCGATCGAACCTCGACGTCGCCACCGCCCAGAGCGGTACGCAGATCATCCTCGTCGGCTACCGGCACCCCGACCCCGTCCTCGTGGCTGCCGTGCCGAACGCCATCACGAGCAGCTTCGTGCGGCACAAGATCGAAACGAGCCAGTGGGATAACCGCAGCCGGGGCAACTTTCTCCGCGAACAGGTCGGGCACTACGCCGGTACGTTGGAGGAAGCGGAGGCGCGGCTCCAGGCGTTCCGCGAGCGGGAGCAGGTCATCAACGCCCCGGCTCAGGCCACCGAACAGGTCCGCCACTACGCCGAGCTGCTGAGCCACCGCGACGAGATCGTGCAGGAGCGCGACGCGCTGCACCGTCTCCTGGCGCGCCTTCGGAATGAAACCTCGCCGGACAGCGCTCACGAGACGTATCGTGAGCTTGCCGCGTTCCCCGTCTTCTTCGTGAACAGCGCGATCCAGAACATCATCCGCTCGCTGATCGAGCTCGAGAACCAGCGCGCCGAGCTCATGATCCGGCGCACCGAGGAGAGCATCGACGTGCGCGGAATCGATACCCGGGTCCGCGAGCTCGAGCTGCAGCTGCTAGAGACCGCCGAGAGCTACCTCGCGAGCCGTGAGAATCAGCTGGCGTCGCTCGATGCCACGCTGAGCCAGTTCGCCGATCTGGCCGGACAGGTCCCCGCACGCGAGGTCGCGCTCGCCCGCCTCACGCGCGAGCAGGAGCTGCTGACCGAGATCTACGGCGAACTGCAACTGCGGCTGCACGAAGTCGAGGTCGAGGAGGCGGTCGAGCCGCTCGACGTCCAGCTGCTCGACCCCGCCCTCGTTCCGAACCGCCCCGTCTCGCCGCGGCCGATGCTGAACCTCGTCCTCGGCGCGTTCCTCGGGATCGCGCTCGGACTGCTCGCCGCGTTCACGCGCCAAATCGTGGACACGAAGGTCCGCTCGCGCCACGACGTCCGGATCGCCGCCGGGGGACTGCCCGTCATGGCGACGATCCCGCGCATCGCGTCCGGCGCCGATCGGCGCGTCAACGGCAGGCTGACGCTTCGCCGTCTAAGGCGAGCCCGCCCCGAGCTGGGCCGCGTCTCGCCGCTGGTCGCGCGCGACGCGCCACGCAGTCCCGCGGCAGAGGCGTACCGCGCGCTCCGAACCCGCGTGTTCTTCCGGCGCGACAACGATGCACCGCGAATCCTGATCCTGACGAGCGCCGCGGCGGGCGAG
>JBOHRM010000150.1:0-2728 GCA_050732715.1 Longimicrobiales bacterium | reverse complement strand
GCCTGGGGATGACGCCGCGGTGGTTGGAGTCGCTGACGCGGCGGCTCGTGCCGGCGGATCGCGTCGAGGACGTGCTGGGCGATCTGGAGGAGGTGCGTCACCGGCACCAGGCGCGTCGTGGTCGGTTACTGGGAACTCTGCTGGCGGGAGTCGACACGCTGGAGCTGGTGCTCACGCTCCTGCTGCACAGGCGGCAGCGGGTCGTGCGTCAGGAATCAACCACGTCAACCTTCGCAGGCACTGCAATGGAATCCGTGCTTCAGGACCTCCATTTCGGGCTCAAGCTGCTCGCGCGTGAGCGTGCGTTCAGCCTGACGGTGCTCCTCACGCTCGGGGTGTGCATCGGCGCGAACGTCGCGATCTACGGCGTGATCCAGTCCGTTTTGCTCCGTCCGCTGCCGTTCGAGGAGCCGGACCGTCTGGTCACGATGCACAACGGCTACCCCGGTCTCGGGGCGGCGCGGCTCGGAAACAGCATACCCGACTTCTTTCTTCGCCGTGAGCGGCTGTCGAGCGTCGAAGACGTCGCCCTCTACGTGGGGTCGGGAGAGAATGTGAGTGAAGGGGACCGGGTGCAACGCGTGCCCGGCCTGCGAGTGACGCCTTCGTTCTTTCCTACCCTCGGTGTGGAGGCTTCACTCGGTCGGACCTTTGTCGAGGAGGAGATGGAGTCGGGTCGGGAACGGAGCGTCATCCTGACGGATGGCTACTGGCGGGAGCGCTTCGGCGCGTCCGAGAACGTGATCGGCCAGCGTCTGGAGATCGACGGCCAAAGCGCCGCGATCATCGGTGTGCTGCCGGGGACGTTCCGTCTGCCGACGCACCCGGACGTTCGCCTGGTGCACGCGCTGCAGATCACGCCCGCTCAGCGATCGCTCGATCGCTGGCACTCGAACAACGACTACTTCATGCTGGGGCGTCTCGCACCCGGCGCGACCGTTGACCGGGCCGAGGCCGAGATCGCCGCGATGAACGCAGGCGTGGCGGACGAGCTCGGCGGTCCCGAGCTCGTTCGTCGTCTCGAGGAGGTCGGGTTCCAGACCGTCGTCGTCGGCGCGCGGCAGGATCTGGTCCGGAACATCAAAGGCGCACTCTTCCTCCTTTGGGTGGCCGTGGGATTCGTGCTCCTGATCGGTTGCGTCAACATCGCGAATCTGATGCTGGTCCGTTCCGAAGCTCGCCTGCCGGAGCTGGCCACGCGCGTGGCGCTCGGCGCCGGACGGCGGCGGCTGGCACGACAGATCATGACCGAGGCGGCGGCGATGGGGCTCCTCGGCGGCGTTGTCGGCTCCGTCCTGGGCTGGTTCGGGCTGAAGGTTTTGACCGTCGCGGGTCCGGTGACCGGCCAGCACACGGACGGCGCCTCGGCAGGCGCGGTCGGGCTGAGCCTTCTCAACGGCGGTGCAGGCGGCGACGTGGCGGGAGGGGCCGCCGCGGGATTGGATGTCTCGGTTCTCCTGTACGCCGTCGCGCTCGCCCTCGGCGCTTCAGTCCTCATCGGGCTCATCCCGATCGTGACCCTCTTCGGTCGGGACGTCGGCAACGCCTTTCATCGGGTGAGCCGCACGATGACGGTGAATCGTCGGGCGGTTCTCCTGCGCGGCGGACTGGTTGTGGCGCAGGTGGCGCTGGCGTTCGTCCTCCTGGTCGGCGCGGGTCTCATGCTGCGCAGCTTCCGGGCGGCGCTCGACGTGGACCCGGGCTTCGAAGCCGCGGGCGTGCTCACCGCGTACACGGCTCTGACCGGCGCGGGTTATCCGGACGGCGATGCGCAGCGACAGTTTTACGACGAGTGGCTGCGAGAGGTGCAGTCATTGCCGGGTGTCGCGGCCGCCGGCGTCACGACCCAGCTCCCGTTCGGACCCGGCGATGCCACGATCCGGATCGTACCGGAAGGTTACGAGCCGGTGCCGGGAGAAGCGGCTCCGCTCACCAGGTGGAGCACGGCGAGTCGAGGCTACTTCGCCGCGATGGGCATCGACGTCCTGGACGGCCGGGTTTTCGAGGAGCGCGATGGGCCCGACCAGCCGAACGTGGTGGTCATCGACGAATGGCTGGCGCGGCGCTACTGGCCGGACAGCAGCCCCCTGGGCCGACGTATGACATGGTCCGGAACCGCCTTCACGGTGATCGGCGTCGCCGAGACGATCGAGCACCAGGACCTGACTGCCGAGGCGTCCCTGCACACCGGGGCGGTCTACTTCACTTACCGACAGCGCGCGACGGACGACATGGGACTCGTCGTTCGGACTGCCGGTGCAGGCGCGCTGCCTCCGGCTACCCTCCGTGCGGCGCTCGACCGCGTGGACCCCGCGATTCCACTGTTCGACGTGCGCACGCTGGAGGAACGCCTCGCCGCATCGCTGGGGTCGCGCCGGACACCGATGATCCTGCTCCTCCTGTTCGCGGGCGTCGCCCTATTCCTCGCCGTGGTCGGCATCTACGGCGTGTTGGCCTATTCGGTCGTCCAGAGGAGACGAGAGATCGGAATCCGCATGGCGCTAGGGAGCCAGCCGACCCGCATCCTGCGACTCGTGCTGAAGCAAGGCCTCGTTCTGATCGCCGCCGGTCTTGCCGCCGGGGCCGGGGCGGCTTTCTTCCTGGTTCGCCTGATCCAGTCGCTCCTCTTCGGCATCCAGCCGCTGGATCCGGCGGTTCTCGCCGGGACCGCAATCCTGCTCGGCGCAGCCGCGGTAATCGCCTGCTTCATCCCGGCGAGGCGGGCGAC
>JBOHRM010000149.1:0-8183 GCA_050732715.1 Longimicrobiales bacterium | reverse complement strand
GCTGAACGTCGCGGGTTTGCTCGTGGCTCGTGCCGCCGCGCGCCACCAGGAGTTCACGGTGCGGCGGGCTCTGGGCGCGCCCCGCTCCCGGCTCATCCGCCCGCTCCTGGTCGAAGGCATCGTGCTCGGACTCGGGAGTGGCGTGCTCGGTGCCGTGATGGCCGTATGGGGCATCCGGTTCGCGGGTCTGTCGCTTGGCCTCGAGCGTTACGGACCCGCCGTCCGAATCGACGAACGCGTGCTCGCGTTCAGCATCGGCGTGTCGATCGTCGTGGGACTCCTGACGGCGCTTCTTCCGGCAAGGCGTGTTGGACACGCAGACCTTTACTCCGCTCTTCGGGCACCGGTCGGGATGACCCCGGGCGGACCGCGCGGTCGTGCGCCCGGCGCCTTGCTCGTCGCGCAGGTCGGTGCGGGTTTGATCCTCCTGACCGCCGCGGGATTGTTGAGCACCGAGTACATGAGGCTCCGCTATCTGGCGATCGGCTATGATCCGACGGATCTGTATGAAGCGGCGATCTCCGGCCCCGCCGCGTATCGGACACAGCCCGAGCTGCTACGCGCCGAGGCGATACGCGCCCGCACCCGACTCGAGGCGATCCCCGGAGTCGCGGCCGTGAGCCTAAAACACCTCTCTGCCGTGAACCCGGCCATCGCCCGAGCCGAGCACCCCGCACCGCGTGTGGAGGACGAGTCGATCCGCGTCGACAATGTCGACCACGACCATTTCACGACCCTCGGCATCCGGCTCGCGGCAGGTCGCACGTTCTCCGAAGCCGACGATCGGAACGCGCAGCCGGTCGCGATGCTCAACCGGTCCGCCGCCGCGAGGTTCTGGCCGGATCAGGCCGCGCTCGGCCGTCGAGTATTCGTCGGCGACAGTACGACCGCGGGAGAATGGCTGACCGTCGTTGGCATAGTCGATGACATCGAGCGGGGCGAGATGGCACGACGCGGCTACCTGCGATTGTATCGGCCCCTCGCCCAGAGTCCGATATATCACCCGTCGATCCTGATGGATATCAGATTGGCCGATCGTGAGCCGGCGACGTTACAGGCGGTGCAATCGGCGTTGCGCGAGTCGACCGGCCGGCCCATCCGCCCGCTCATGTCCCACGAAGCACAGCTCGGCAACCGCTTCGTCGGTCCACGCATCCACGCCGTTGCCCTCAATCTGTTCGCGGCCTTTGCGCTGGTGCTCGCTGCACTGGGTGTCTACGCCAGTGTCGCGTACGCGGTCACGCGACGCACGCGCGAGATCGCCGTTCGTGTGGCGCTCGGCGCGAGCCGCCGGGACGTGTTCGCTCTCTTGGTCCGCCGGGCCGCGAGCGTCGTATTTGTCGGACTGACGCTGGGCGGTGCTGGATCGTTCGCACTCGCGTGCGTCCTGCAATCCTTCCTTTCGGCGACGAGCGTCACCGATGTCCGCGCCTTCGGCAGTGCAGCGCTCGTGATGACGTGCGCAGTGCTTATCGCAGCTTATCTGCCAACGCGGCGCGCCATGGCAGTCGAGCCCACGATCGCCCTGCGCGCCGAATGAGCCATACGGCCCTGGGCAAGATGGCTATGGTAGGAGCTGCTTTCGGTTTTCCCCTATGCGCATCTGATGGTGCAGCGAGGCCTTGTGGTGATGGACGGCAAGCAAACGGTCAAGGCGTCGAGTGTGTCGCCCGAGCTCTCACGGCGCAACCTCGAACAACGGTTTTGGAGCGCTGGACGGAGAACGGCGACGATCCGAGGCAAGCCAGCCCAGGGCCGCGCTCCAACGATCGCTGCCGATCTCGCGGCGGCAACGATTCGATTTCGCTCACCGCGCGCGCAGTCCGCTCAGCCGCAGCGCAGAGTCTCGACCGGATCCACGCCGGTCGTTTTACGCGCCGGCAGATAGCAGGCGAGGAGCGCGATTGCGCAGAGCGCGCTTGGGACGAGAGCGAAAATCAGCACGTCGACCGGGCCAATGCCGTAGAGCGTGGCCGCGAGCAGCTGAGCGGCGCCGGTGGCCATGGCCAGACCGACGACGATCCCCAGGCCCACCCACACGAGCACATGGGACATGGCTCCGATCAGGATCTGGTTCGGGCGGGCGCCGAGCGTGAGCCGGATTCCGATCTCCCGTCGGCGGCGGACAACCGAGTGGGCGACGACGGCGTACAGGCTCACGACCGTGATCAGTAGTGCGATCGTCGCGAACGCAGCCATCAGTGACGCCATCAGACGCTCATCCGCGTAGAAGTCCTGGACCATCTGCGGAAGCGTTCGGACATCCATGAGCGCGACGTCGGGGTCGACGCTCCAGATCTCCCGCCGGACCCGCTGGCCCAGATCGTCCGGATTGCCGGCGACGCGAACCGCGAGAAAGCCGGTCCTCGAGGGCGACTGCGCCTGCGGCACGTAGATCGTGGGTTCCGCAGTGCGCGCGACGCCGAAGTTGTGCACGTCCTGCGCAATGCCGATGACGGTCCAGGCTTCGCCTTCCACCTCCAATTCCTGGCCAAGGGGATCCGCACCCCGCCAATGGCGATTGGCCAGGGCCTCGCTGATCACGGCCACGCGTGGCGCGCCGACGCCGTCCGTACGGGCGAAAGGCCGTCCCTTCAGAACGGCGATGCCGAGCGTTGATAGATACGCGGGCGTGCTCGGCCGCCAGCTGGCAGCTCGCGCTTCGGAATCTGGATCGTACCCCTGGACCCGATAGGGCCTCAACCAACCGGTGCGGCTCATCGGCAGGTTGGACACGAGACCGGCGGAGCGCACACCGGGCAAGCCGTCGAGTCGCTCGAGGAGAAGGGCCTGGAAGCGCGTGACCGCCTCCGGCTCCTCGTATCGCTCCGGAGGCAGCGCCCATTCCACGCCTAGAACCCCTTCCGCCTCAAAACCCGGATCGGTTGTAGACAGCCCGATGAGACTCCTCATGAGCAGACCGGCAACGAGGAGTAGCGTCAACGCGAGCGCGACTTCCCCACTGAGCAGCAGCCGTGTGATCAAGCTGCCGCGCCGTCCTCGCGTCCCGGTGGGTGCGCCTTCGCGAAGGTGAACCGTCAGGTCGCCGCGCATGGCGCGAACCGCGGGCACGATCCCGGCGGCGATTGCACTCAGCACCGCAAGCGCGAACGCGAAACCCACGATGTATGCGTCCAGCCCGAAGCGCTCCCAGCCGAGCATATGGCGAGACATCGATACGGGGACCGCGCTTCGCAACATCGCGATCGCCACATAGCCGACCAACACACCGAGCACACCCGCAACGCCCCCGAGCAGCACGCTCTCGACGAGCAACTGGCGAACGATTCGCCCACGGGTTGCGCCCAGCGAACGGCGAACGGCCACCTCCTGACCTCTTTCGATCGCTCGCGTGAACAAAAGACCGGAAGCGTTGGTCGACATGATCAGAAGCAGGATCAAGACCGAAATTTGAATGACGATCAGCCCGGTTCGGTCGCCCTCCGGCGCGCCCGTGAGGGAGAGCACGGCCACGCGCGTGTCGCGGTCCTCGGCAGGCGGCTCGGGCGCGAGGCGGTACCGGATCGACGTCAGTGCGGCCTGTGCCTCCTGATCCGTCGCGTCCGCCCCCAGCCGTCCAATCACGCTCACCCGGAGCGATGCCGCCTCTTCTGCCGTCGGCACCAGCGGGATCCAGAAGTCGGCACCCGCAGGGTACTGATGTCCGCCGCGGACCACGCCGATGACCGTGTGGAGCCGGCCCTCGATCCGGAGCGGTTTCCCGATGATGTCCGGATCGGCTCCGAGCCTTCCCTCCCAGAGCCGCTGCGTAATGACGACGACAGGATCGCTGCCGGGAGCCACGTCATCCGATGAGATTGTGCGCCCGAAGAGGGGGTCCATGGAAAGCGCCGAAAAGAACCGGGATGTCACGCGACCGCCAAAAGTACGGAAGGTACGGGAGCCATCACCGAAGAAAGACTCATCGGACGCGTATGCGCCAAGAGTGAGGAGACGGTCGATATTGGATTCCCAGGCCTGGAACTCCCCGTACGTTGGGTTGAAGCGCCTTCCACGCTCCCCGAGGACGTCCACGGTCACCAGGCGATCCGGCTCGGGGAACGGCACCGTGTGGGTCACGAGCGCGCGTGTGGCATCGTAGATCATTGCACTGGTGCCGATCCCCACGGCGAGGGTGGCCGTGGCCACAGCCGCGACGGCGGGGCCCTTGCGTAGCGAGCGGACCGCGAAGCGCACATCGTGCACCAGAGACTCCCAAATGCGCGCGCGTGCCTGGCGCCGCTGCCGTCCGCGGCCGATCCTCTTCAAGTCCCTGCGGATACGATCCACGTCCCCGAACTCGCGCCGCGCCTGCTCGAGCGCTTCGGGCTCTGGGACACCACGACGCATCAGATCCTCGACACGCCTGGCCAGATGGAACGCCAACTCGTCTTCCACCTCAGCCCCGGGATCGTTCGTCAGGAACCGCAGGTAACGTCGCTGGCTCGGCGTCTCGCTCATGGCTCCCTCCTCTACCCTTGCCGAAAGCCGCTTCGATCACACGGTCGAGAGCCTGCGCAAAGCGGGTCCAGCTCTTCATCTTCTTCGCGAGCTCCCGGCGCCCCGCCGCCGTGAGCCGGTAGAACTTGCCCGGCGGTTGTTCTCGCTCAGCCCCCACTCCGCCCGGATCCATCCCCGATCCTCCAGGCGGTGGAGCGCGAGATAGAGTGTCCCTTCCTCGATCTGCAGCACTTCGCCCGAGCCGTCGAAGATCCAGCGGGCGATGGCGTAGCCGTGCATCTCGCCCTGGGACAGCGTCTTGAGAACCAGGAGTCCAGCGTGCCCTGTACCCGATGACGTTGCGCGGCATTGGCCTTTCTCCGGCAACTCCCATAGGTTCGCCAAGCATAAAGATGCAATGGCACCCCTCCGTTCGCAAGGGATCGCAGTGCGCCGACCTGAGTGTCGCCCGAGTATTTCGACGTGATGGGGCTCACCATCCGGCGCGGCCGCGGCTTCGAGGCCTCTGACCGTAAGGGCGCGCCGCCGGTCGCCGTGATCTCCGAATCGATGGCACATCACATCTGGCCGAACGACGACGCCGTGGGACGTTGCTTGTATATCGGCCGCGACAGCGCGGACTGCACGCGCGTCGTCGGCGTCGTGGAGGACGCCCGCCGCAACGGTGTCACGGAGCCGCCGCGCATGATCTTTTACGTCCCGATCGCGCAGGAGGCCCCGGCAGATGGGGTACGCGGGAGCTGGAAGCTGCTGGCGCGGACGGCTGGCGACCCACGGCGAGTCATCGCCGCCGTCCGTCGCGTCACGCTGGAAGCGGATGCGCGAGTCCGCTTCGCCGATGTCCGCGCGTTCCAGGATCTGATCGACCCGCAGCTTCGCTCGTGGACGCTCGGCGCGACGCTGTTCTCTGTGTTCGGCTTGCTCGCGCTCGTCGTCGCCGCCGTAGGGCTGTACTCCGTGCTCTCGTTCGACGTCGCGCAGCGCACCCGCGAGATCGGGCTGCGCTCCGCGCTCGGCGCGACGGCCGCGTCCGTCGTTCGCCTCTTCATCGTGCGCGCGCTGTGGCTGACCGCGGCCGGCACCGCGGTAGGCGTGCTCGCCGCGTTCGCGCTCGCAACGCGGATCGAGCACTTGCTCTTCGAGACCGCGCCGCGTGACCCGGCCACGTTCGCTGGAGTCGCGCTCGCGCTCACGGTTGTCGCGATCATCGCCGCGGTGCTGCCCGCGTGGCACGCGACACGCGTCGATCCGAACGCCGCACTGCGCGCCGAGTGAGCAGAACGCGGCTCCATGCGCTCCATGCCGACTGCGTTGGCAGGTTCATGCGTTAAGTTGGTTGAATGCCTAGGCACGGTTGTTAGGAGGTCATGTCATGGACCTGATGGATCGAGTCACGGTCAACCCGAGACAGTGTGGCGGCCGCCCTTGCGGCGTGGCATGCGCATACGTGTCACCGACGTGCTCGACCTCCTTGCTTCGGGCCTGACGCGTGAGCAGGTCCTCGACGAGCTGCCAGACTTGGAGCCCGAAGACATCGAGGCCTGCCTGCGCTTCGCGTCGCGTCGCCTGCATCACCCCGTCGTGGTGGCGTGACTCTTTGGCTCAACGCGCAGATGTCTCCCGCCATGGCTCCGTGCTCCACATACGGTTAGGGATCGATAACGTGGCCGTGCGGGATTTGGGTTCGCATTGAGACGCGTAGGCCGGCACTTATCGCCCCGATCGGATCGAGGGTGTCGCGAGCGTATCAGCGCCGATCGGCCCAATAACGCGGCCGGCGCCGCAGGTGCGCGACCGCGAGTACGTAAAGCCGGTCGCGTTCGACTGCGTAGATCAGACCGTACGGGAATCGGTCGAGCAGCCAGCGGCGTACATCGCTCCCGAGCGGCGAGCCCGCTTCAGGATGCCGCGCGGCGAGCGCCTCGGTCCGCTTGACTTCAGCGTGAAACGCAGCGCCCAATCCCGGCACTCGGCTCGCGTAGTAGTCGACAGCTTCGTCCAGGTCCGTAACGGCCGCCGGGTGGTACTCGACCGGGAGGGCCACGGAGCCCTGTCCGCCGACGCGGCGTGCTCAGCTTACGCGCCGCCCGCCAGCCCGCAGCCGAGACTCGATGCGTGCATGAACATCCGCGGACGGGACTCCGGCTGCCGTACCGGTGCGCAGCTCGGCGAGCCGGCGCTCAGCCTCCGTGGCCCATGCCGCATCGACGTCAGGCTCCGATTCCTCATCCAGACTGGCCAGGAGTAGCTCGGCGAGGCGTGCACGGTCGCGCGCAGGAAGCCGCAGCAGCTCTGCCTCGAAAGAGTTCGGGGCTGAACGCATTGAATACTCAGTCATTCTTCCTCGTACCTGGATACCGGTGGCGCCACGAATCTGTACAACCGAACAGGCTGAATGGTCCACGCGGAATCGCTCACGTCTCCTGTGATGGTGTTGCTTCGACCCATGCGGCGCCGGTCACGAACCGCGTCAGACGTTCAGCCAGCCTCTCGGACTCCTCGCCGCCGAGCGCGAACCTCTGTCGGCGAATATGATGAGGATGCACGCTCTGGCCGTTACTCCGCATCGGCGTCCTCATCCGGTTCGGCTTCTACCGCGTAACCGACCTGTGCCGTCTGCGGCAAAGGTCCATGCTTTAATGGACTCAGCAGGGCAAGGAGCGAGGCCGCCGCACCGCCCGGCAAGGTTCCGCGACGGCCTCACAACGGACAGCCCGGAGGCCGCCTGCACCCGAGAAGCGAACGAGGACGACGAGCCATCGGAATGACGAGCATGCGCGTGGGGCTGGGCTCCTCCGGCCCCCACGCGCAGCCCGGCTGCGTGCATCAGCGGAGTTTTGCGGGGCTCGACGAACGGCCCCACTCCCGCCACCCCTTCCCTGCTCCTCCAAGGATCCGCCCCCCGTGTCTCGTCGCCCACCGCGCTTGAGCCGCCAGCTTCCGAACTCTTCACCCCGTCCGAGAGAAGAAGCGCGTCGAGGGTGATCGTGTGCAACGGCTGAGTGCGATCCGTTCACCTGGAGGCGAACATGCGCAGGGACCCCGAAGCTCGGACTCAACCCGAACGCCATCTCATGCAGGTCGTGGAGCGCGGCCCGGCCGCGGTGGTTCGCGAGCCTTGCACGTTCGTTCTCGACCCCGCGTTGGTCGAGCGAGTGCGCCGTGAGGTCGGCGAGGCGGACTTAGTACGCAGCATCGAAGCGGCGCTCGCCGCCGCGCTCGACTACCAGCTCTGTGTACGCGAGGTCCGGAGCGGTCGACGTGATCCGCTGGGTTGCGCCCGGCGCGCGAAGGCCCATGAGTCATGCACACCGCTTCGCCCATCAATGGTTCCACAGCGAAAGGAGGCGACGGATGCTCGCGCAGGTGACGAGTGGTGGGGTTCTTGGTGTCGAGGCCGTATCTCGTGCGCGTCGAGGTCGACTTCGACAATAGGCTTGCCCATGATCCAGGTGGTCGGCCCGCCGAAACGCGCAGTTCGCGAGGGGCTTGAGCGCGTGAGGGCGGCTACCTCACAGTGATTTCGCGGGATACCGTGATCGTGTCGCGTGAAGCACCGGCGATGCCGCGAATGGTCGCTGTATAGCTTCCGGCGTTTTGTACACGGATGTCGGCGATGTGGTCGAATGCACGAAATGGATGTATATCTGGGCAGACGCCGTCCAGGGCGCGTACGGTATCGAAGGGGGCAATATCGATCTCCGTTCCGCGGATAGAGGATT
>JBOHRM010000148.1:0-3655 GCA_050732715.1 Longimicrobiales bacterium | reverse complement strand
TCGATCACCAGCCTCGCGGTCACCAGCGGCAGCCGGCCGTGCCGCGCCGACAGCACCGTGAGCCCGTTCTCCAGCCGACTACGCTGAACCGGCGGGAAAACGAACGGCCGGATCGGCGCCGCCCCCGGCGGAACCGTGCGATCCAGAACGCCGCCGGCATCATCCCCCTCGCCAGACCGTCCCCCAATGCGTGGAGGGCTCTCCTCCGACTGCGATCTCACTGCGCCTCGCGCTCCTGTCCTCATCACTACGTTGGCCTCTCGAAAAAGTCCTCTCAAAGTGCTTCAGGTCGGAAGTACGCCGACGGATCTGGTCGCGATTCGCCTACGCGAGCTTCTAACGCCTGAGCCCTAACTCCTCCGTCCTTTCTCGGGGCAGATAATGCACCACGCCGCGGTTCTCCTCACCGAGGAAGGACTCCGCGAATGAGCGGACCCGCTCGGGCGTAACGGCGCGCACCCTCTCGAGCTCGCTGCGGATGCGGCCGGGATCGTCGAACAGCGTCGTGTACATCGACAGCAAATCGGCCCGCTCATCGACGCGCTGGAGCCCGATCAAGGTTTCGGTTTCGAGCAGGTTGACCGCGCGCTCGACGTCGGCGTCGCGCGCGTTGCGCAAAGCCTCGATCTCCTCGAAGAGCACGCGCTCGAGCTCCGACACGTCGACGTTCGGCTTCGCCGTGATCCACAACACGAGCATGGAAGCGCCGACCACGATCGGGAACACCCCGGCGAACACGTCCTGCGCCAGACGTCGCTCACGCACGAGCGTCCGGTAAAGTTGAGACGCCTTGCCGGTGGCGAGCAACGTCGACGCGACCAGCGCCGGATAGAACGCCTCGTCGCCGTACGGCGGCACGCGGTAGGCGAGATAGATGCGAGCGAGGGAAACATCCTGAGTGACGACGGCCCGTGCCTCGCGGCCGAGAATCCGCGGCAGCTCGGTCCGCCCGGGCAGCAGCGGGATCGACGGACCCGCCGGGATCTCACCGAAATAGCGCGCGACCATGGATCTCGCGATATCCGTGTCGAACGCGCCGCAGATCGTGAGCACGGCGTTGTTCGGCGCGTAGTACGTTCGGAAGAACTGTTCGACGTCCTCGAGCGTCGCCGCGTCCAGGTCTTCCATCGACCCGATCACCGAGTGATGGTACGGGTGGTCCTCCGGATACAGCATCCCCTGGAGCCGCTCATCCCAGTCGCCATACGGCTGGTTGTCGACTCGCCAGCGCCGCTCGTTCTTCACGACAGCGCGCTGGTTGTCGAGCTTCGCCTGCGTCATCGCGGGCACGAGCCAGCCGAGCCGATCCGATTCGAGCCAGAGCGCGAGCTCGAGCTCGTGCGCGGGCAGCGTCTCGAAGTAGTTCGTCCGGTCGAGCGATGTCGACCCGTTCAGTGAGCCGCCCGCTTTCTCGATCAGCGCGAAATGCGCCATCTCGGGCACGTGCGCCGAGCCCTGGAACATCATGTGCTCGAAGAGGTGCGCGAAACCGGTTCTGCCCGCCCGCTCGTTCCGTGAGCCGACGTTGTACCAGAGATTGACCGCTACGACCGGAACGTCGGGGTCGCGAGCGAGCACGACCCGCAAGCCGTTGTCGAGCGCGTACCGCTCGAAGGAAATATCGATCACGCGATTCGCCGCTGTTGAGTTCTCAGTCTGGCGTGATTCCGTCAGCAAGCCGTATACCGTCTCGCGCAGGCCACATCATCCTCTCGCAAAGACGCCAAGATCGCAAAGGTTCCGCCAAGATCGCACATGGGTCCTAGTGATCCGTCACCGAGGTTCTGACGGGCTGGGCGCGCCGCTGCATCTCGCGCGGAGCATCGTTGCTCGTCGGTCACATAGCGTTGGCTATGCTCCCTCCTCGCGCCTTGCGCTGCGGGCGCATCGGCGTTCTCGATGCGCAAGAAACATCTGGGACGGGACACTAGCACGAACGCGTACCACGAGATCTATTTCTCGGCGTCACCTTGGCCCGCTTCGCGCCTTGGTGAGAGGACTGCCAGCGTGCGCCGTGACACGAGGTTCGCCGGTTGCTCAGAACGCACCCAGGATCGCAGTCACGGGAAACAGCACACTCTCGCGCAGCACATAACGCCGGCGCACGCGGGCGGAGCGGTCGATCGGGCCGGACGGTGTGGGCGCGCGGAACGCGGTGATGCCGGCGCGCCGCGCGAGCAGTGCGAGCCGCAGCATGTGGTATGAATCGCTGACGAGGAGGGCGCGATCGAGACCGTGCTCGCGCATGAGCGATGCGGCGACCGAGATCGATTGCGCCGATGTAGTGCTGGCGCGGTCGACGAGGATCACACTGTCCGGCACACCACGGCGCAACGCGTACTGCCGCCCAACCTCGCCTTCGCTCACCGTGTCGCCGGCGCCCATGCCGCCCGTGAAGATGAGGCGGGGCGCGTAATTGGCGTCATAGAGCTCGAGCGCATGGTCGATGCGTGCCTTGAACACCGGCGACGGCCGGCCGTCATACTGCGCGGCGCCGAGCACGATGATCGCGTCCGCGTTGCGCAGCACCGGCCGCGAGCCGGCCAGCAGCACGAGCGCGAGTGAGCCCGCCCAGACCAGACCCGCGGCGGCGAGCACCGCGATCGTCAGGCGGCTGATGAACCTCACAGCGGCTGCACCAGCCGGTCGTGGAGCACGGACGGCGCGAGCGCTTCGCGCAGCAACGAGCCGGCGGCGTCGGGTCCCGCGGTGACGTGCTCGTCCGTTTCCTGGATGAGGTGCGGGTCGACGCTATCGGCGGCGTGGCTCAGGCGGGCGAGCGCGTCCTCGGCGGCGTCATCCCAGCCGGCGGCCGCGGCGGCGAGCGCGGCGAGCGCGTGTGCTTCACCGTCATCGGGGCGCTCGCGCGACGCGAGGACGAGCGACTCGGCGGACGCCTCGAGCTCGCCGCGCTCGGCGTCGATCAGCCCGAGCAGGACGCGCGTCCACGAGTCGTCGGGCGCGAGCTCGAGCGCACGTTCCATCGATTCGGCCGCGTTCGCGAGGTCACCCTTCAGCGCGAACGCGACGCCCAGCTCCGCGTGCACGGTCGGGTCTTCCGGCGCGAGTCGGGTCGCGGCGCGCAGATGTTCGAGTGCATCCTCGAAGAGGCCCTCGCGGGCGAGGTACGCGCCGTACTGGAGCCGGGTGATGGGCAGGTCGGGCCCGGTCAATGCCGCGGCACGCAGCGCGGTTTCGGCCTCGGGATCGCCGAACGCGGCGAGGCCTGCACCGGCGAGCGCGAGCAGCTGCGGGTCCAACGGCTGCTGCGCGAGGCAGCGTTTGAACAGCTCGAACGCGTCACCATCACGGTCGAGCTCGCGCTCGGCGACGCCCAGCCAGCAGAGCAGATACGGATCATCCGGCGCGTCGCGCAGCGCCGCGGTCAGCACTGCGGCCATCTCGTCCCACCGGCCGTCATCACCGAGGGCGAGCGCGTCGGCCAACGTTTGCTCGATGCCGGCCATGTTCAGGCGCCGAACTTCGCGAGTCGGCCCGCATGCGCGAGCGCGAGCGACATGATGTCGAGCGTCGGGAAGATGCCGAGCTCGCCGCCGAGACACGCGCGCTCGCCGAATGACGCATCGTTTCCCGGGCCGCCGGTCGCGCTCGCGATCCCCCTCACCCTGACCCTCTCCCCCACGTGGGGGAGAGG
>JBOHRM010000147.1:0-1981 GCA_050732715.1 Longimicrobiales bacterium | reverse complement strand
CACGTCCTGCGAGCGCATGAGGTCGAGCAGCTCTTCGATCGTGAGCTCGACACCATCGTCCGGGGCCGTGAAATTGCCCTCGGTCAGCGACTCTTCGGCCTCCAGGTCCACCGCCGCACCCGTAAAGAGCGTGACCAGGATGGGGCCGTTGACGCCAGCCTCGCCGTCATGAATGTGCGCCGCGACTACCCCCTCGATCGGCGCGGTCGCGACAATCTCGTACAACACTCGCGTCCCATCCCAGTCGAACGTGGCGCGACCCTCCGCATCCGTTTCGACGGGCGGCACCTCATTGGCTCCGATCAGTTCCGCGTCGAACGCCTCGAAATCGAGCTCGACGCCATCGTCGTCGCACGCCATCACCGCCGCGACCGCCAGGACGCCGATGCCTACCCTGATCCTGCGCATGATCCCCCCGGTTCCTGAAATGATGTAGGTCCTACATGGGCAGGCAAGAAACAGACGATGGGCTGTCTTGGCAACCCCGGTGCCGGGGGCAGCGGCGCAGCGGGAATCGCCGAATCTCAAATGGAGCGCACAACCTATCCCGATCGCACGCGCGAATGTTTATCTTGCCCGAATGGTTGCAGCCGCCGGAACGGCCGTTCCCGTGAAGCGATTCGAGCAAGGGAATAGCGCCCCGACCCTGATCGTCGGGCCCGCGTGGGTCGGCGATATGGTCATGGCACAGAGCCTGTTCCGCTTCCTGCGCGAGCAGGAGCCGGATCGCGCGCTGGACGTGGTGGCGCCGGCATGGAGCGAACCGCTGTTGGCGCGCATGCCGGAGGTGCGACACCGATTCCTGTTTCCCGCCGGGCACGGTGAGCTGATGCTGCGCGAGCGTTTGCGGCTCGCGCGGTCGCTGCGCAGGAACGGCTACGCCCGCGCGATCGTCCTACCGCGCACGTACAAGTCCGCGCTCGTGCCGTTCTTCGCGCGTATACCTCGCCGCATCGGTATGGTCGGCGAGCAACGATGGGGTCTGTTGACGGACCTCCGGCGTTTCGGCGAGAACGGACCCAGGCGAGTCTTCGAACGTTTCGTCTCGCTGGGCCTGCCCGCCGGCGCGGCGCTTCCGCGGGATGTCCCACGGCCCGCTCTCCGCGCCAGCCCACCGGGGGTCGAGGCCGCGCTGCATGCGCTGCGCCTGGACGGTAACGGGCCGGTCCTGGCCCTGTGTCCCGGTGCCGCGTTCGGCGAGTCGAAGCGCTGGCCGCCCGCGCATTTCGCCGAGCTCGCCCGGCGCCGACTCGATGACGGCTGGCGCGTTTGGCTGCTCGGATCGAGGCAGGACCGCCACGCGACGCGCGCGATCCACCACACCGTGCCCGACGCCGCCGACCTCGCCGGCCTGACGAACCTCGAACAGGTGATCGACCTGCTGTCAATCGCTGACGCCATCGTCAGCAACGACTCCGGCTTGATGCACATCGCCGCCGCGCTCGGGCGCCCGCTCGTCGCCGTTTACGGGTCCTCGGATCCCGGCATCACGCCGCCGCTCAGCCCGCGCGCACGAGCGCTCTGGCTGAACCTGGAGTGCAGCCCCTGCTTTCAGCGGACATGCCCGCTCGGTCACACCGACTGCCTCTGGAAGCTGACGCCCGACCACGTCGATCAGGCGCTTACAGACCTGTGCGGCGCCGCCGCTCGCGCATAGCCGGCGCGAGCGCCGAGCCCCCGAATCGGGAAGGAACGGGCCGGCCGTCGAGGTCAGGAAGACGATTCGATGCACGCGCGGTACTCGTCGAGTGTCCGCCGGACCACGATCTCGGGCAGAAACAGCGTGCGTACGCGATCACGCCCCGCGGCCGCAAGCGCGTCCGCGAACGAGCGGTCGTCGTGCAGGCGCCGGATGGCGGCGGCGAGCGCGCCGGCGTCTCCGGGAGGCACGAGCAGGCCAGTCTCACCGTAGACCAAGACGTCAGGGATGCCGCGCGTGCGGCTGGCGATGATCGGTCGGCCGTGCTCCATCGCGTCGAGC
>JBOHRM010000146.1:0-4570 GCA_050732715.1 Longimicrobiales bacterium | reverse complement strand
CCGCCGCCGGCGCGACCAGTGCGTCCGCGGCCACGGACGAGCGCCCGAGCGCTCCGAGCACGATCCAGCGGAACCCCACCGCGCCGATCGCGACCAGCAGCGCGGCGAACGTCAGCCAGCGCACAGCGACGTACGCCGGCGAGCCAACGCTCATGCCTTCCGCTGGCTGCGCGGGCGTCCCCAGCACCTGATCCGGCGCCGGCGCGCCCGAAACGATGGGCGTGGGCGCCGGCACGACGGCGCCGATGTCGCCCGTATCGGCGCCAACGCCAGGAGCCGGCGCTTCGACCGTGAACGCATAGTCGCCGCTCGCTGGGTGGCCGTCCGCACCGATGACCCGCCATTCCACGGTGTACCGGCCGGGCGCGAGCGGTGCGCTGATCGCGGCGACGATCTCCTGCGCGGAATCGCCTCGGACAAGCCCGCCCAACCGCTGCGCAGCGCCGCCGGCGTCGAGCAGCCGAACCGTCGCGAGCTGCGCGTCGACTCGCTCGTTGAACGTGAGCCGCAGCTCGGAGGGCGACACGTCCAACACCGTGTCCCGCGCCGGCGACGACGCCTCGAGCGTGGTATGCCGGACGGGTGGCCGTTCGGCCGTCGCACCATCGGCCATAATGGACAAAATGGACAGCCCCGCCGAGGCACCGCCCGCGAGAACGGGCGTCGCCAGTGCCGCGAATAGTACGAGTGCCTGCACTATGATCCGTCGCACGTCGGGCCAATCTCCTTTCGACGGCGTGCCGCCGCATCATCCGGCCACCCGCCGCCTCTCGGCGATGAGACGGCCGGCATGGAACCACCTTCGTTCGGCACGATAACGGCCGGCGCTCCATCGCACCAGAAAATCCGCTGGAACCAGAGGCTCGCGCGTGTTCTGCCGATGCGACACGGTCTACTACTGGCCTCACCGTGGTCGCGTCCTTAGCGTTACCCGTTGCAGCCGGGCCGTTGCAGCCGGGCCGTTGACTGGAACGCGAGCCGGGGGAACCCGATGACAGCGGAGAACGAGCGATACGACGCGGTCGTGATCGGTGCGGGTCAGGGTGGCGTGCCGCTGGCGCGCGCGTTCGCGGAGGCGGGCCGGCGCACGGTGTTGATCGAGCGCGATCACGTGGGCGGCACGTGCGTCAATGTGGGGTGCACGCCGACGAAGACGATGGTTACGAGTGCGCGCGTCGCGCACCTCGCCCGTCGAGCGAGCGACTACGGCGTGAGCGCCGGCGACGTGACGGTCGACCTGGCGCGCGTGGTCGAGCGCAAGGACGCGGTCGTGCGCAGCTTTCGCGACGGCAGCGAACGGCGCCTCCTGGATGCCGGCGTCGAGTTGTTGTGCGGCGATGCACGTTTCACGGGACCGCGTGAGATCGACGTGCGGCTCACCGGCGGCGAGACGAGGCACGTGGCGTCCGACATCGTGGTTCTCGATGTCGGCGGGCGGCCATCGGCGCCGCCCGTGCCGGGTCTCGACGCGATCGCTTGGCTCGACTCGTCCTCGATCATGGAGCTGCGCGAGTTGCCCCAGCATCTGCTCGTGCTCGGCGGTGGGTATGTGGGTCTCGAGTTCGCGCAGATGTTTCGCCGGTTCGGCAGTGATGTCACGATCGCCGAGCGCAGGCCCCGCCCGCTCTTGCACGAAGACGCGGACGTGGCCGCCGCGGTCACCGACATCTTGTGCGATGACGGCATAGAGGTGCTGCTCTCGGCGCAGGCGCTCGCGGTCGAGGGGGCGGCCGGCGGCGGCGCACGGCTACAGCTGCGCACACCGGATGGCGAGACGTCGCGCACCGGCTCACATGTGTTGGTCGCGACCGGCCGCGTGCCGAACACGGACGGGCTGGGCCTCGCCGCGGCGGGCGTCGAGACGGATGACCGCGGCTTCATCCGCGTGAACGAGCGGCTCGAGACGAGCGCGCCGGGCGTGTACGCGCTGGGTGATGCGACGGGCGCGCCCCAGTTCACGCACATCTCGTATGACGACTATCGCGTGCTGCGCGCGAACCTGCTCGATGGCGGCCGCGCGAGCGTGGCCGGCCGGCTCGTGCCGTACACGGTCTATATCGACCCGCAGCTTGGCCGCGTCGGCATGAGCGAGACGCAAGCGCGCGAAGCGGGCCGTGACATCCGGGTGGCGAAGCTGCCGATGGCGAATGTCGCGCGCGCGATCGAGACGGACGAGACGCGCGGCTTCATCAAGGCCGTGGTCGACGCGAAGACGGACCTCATCCTCGGGTGCGCGGTCCTCGGCGCCGAGGGTGGCGAGCTGATGAGCACGCTCGAGGTCGCGATGATCGCGGGGCTGCCGTACACGATGCTGCGCGACGGCATCTTCGCGCACCCGACGTTCGCCGAGGCGTTGAACAATCTCTTTGCCGACGCCGCGTTCGAAGCAGCGTAGCCTTCCCAGCACCCGCAGCCCGTTCAGCCTTGACCCCGCAACCAGGCGACGCGAGCTTCGAGTTCCAAGCCACACGGCCATCAGAGCGATCGATCGTCCGGCCACCCGCCGACGGCGTGCGCGGGCGTTCGTCGCCAACGCGGCGCTGCCGTGAAACGTCCAACGCGGACGATCAAACCGACGACGGAGAACGAACATGAATCGGAATCGAACCGCTCACGGTGTGCTGGCCGCGGCCGTTGCGATCGCCGCGTGCGCGGAGGCGCAACCCGATGACGCGGGCGCCACCGCACAAGCACCGGCGACACAGGGCATCGAATGCGACGCGGACAACGGCGGGCTGACGCTGGCGCCGGGCCTGTGCGCGCTCGTCGTCGCCGATGACCTCGGCACCGCCCGACACCTCGCCGTCGCGCCGAACGGCGACATCTACGTGCGCACGAGCGAACGAGGCGGCGGCGGCGCCATCATCGCGTTGCGCGACACCACGGGCGACGGCCGCGCCGACATCACCGAACGCTTCGGCGTGACCGGCGGCACGGGGATCCGCGTGCGCGACGGGTGGCTCTACTTTGCGACGGACACGTCGATCCATCGGGTGGCGCTGCCGCAGGACGGCTCGCTCGTCCCGACGGCGGAGCCCGAGCTGCTGGTCGGCGGGTTCCCCGTGCAGCGTACCCACGCGGCGAAGACGTTCACGTTCGACGACGCCGGCAACATCTACGTCAACATCGGCTCGCCGACGAACGCGTGCCAACCCATGGCGGAGGACCGGCAGGCGGGCGCGCCCGGCCAGGACCCGTGCCCCGAGTTCGCGAACGGCCAGGCCGGCGTGTGGCGGTTCAATGCGGAAACGCCCGGCCAGGTGCAGTCGCCGGAACAGGCGTACGCCGTGGGGCTGCGCAACGCCATGGGACTCGCCTGGCACCCGCAGGTGAACGCGCTGTACGCAACGCAGCACGGGCGCGACGTGCTGAACGTGATCGCGCCCGAGTCGTTCGACGCGCAGGACAACGCCGAGCTCCCCGGCGAGCTGCTCTATCGTCTCGAGGAAGGCGATACCCTGATGCACCCGTACTGCTACGAGGACCCCGCGCAGGGCCAGGCGGTGCTCGCGCCCGAGTACGGCGGCGACGGCCAGCAGCAAGGTGATTGCGCGCAATACAAGCGCCCGCTCGTCTCGTTCCCCGCGCATTGGGCGCCGCTGGACCTGCTGATCTACCGCGGCAGCGCGCTCGGCGAGCGGTTCCGCAACGGCGCACTCATCGCGTGGCACGGCTCGTGGAACCGCGCGCCCGAGCCGCAGGACGGCTACCACGTCACGTTCCAGGCGCTGCCCAACGGTGAGCCCGAAGGCGATTGGGAGGTGATCGCGGACGGCTTCTCGGGGCTCGAGGTCGTTCAGGGACCGGGCGACGCGGCGCACCGGCCGGCGGGTCTCGCGGAGGGGCCGGACGGCTCGGTCTACATTGCGGATTCCGTGCAGGGGCGGATATGGCGGGTCATCCCGCAAGGAGTGCAGGGCTAGCCGTCGGCGTTGGGCTTGGTGGGTGTAGGTGTACGTGTATGTGTACGTTTACGTTTACGTGTACGGGCAGGGGCAGGTTTATGTGTAGGTTTAGGTTTAAGTGTAGGTGTACGGGTTTGGTTGTGGGCGTTGCGTTGTTGAATGCGGCGTCGCTGGAGGCGAGGCAGGCGAGCGGGGAGCGGGCGGACAGTGCGCGGCTGTATCCGCTCGAAGAGCTGGTGGTCACGGCGGAGCGGCGGGCGGCGGCGCTCGAGTTGTCGACGAGCGCGGTCACGGTGCTCGATGGCGACGAGCTGCGCGCCTTGCCGGTGCGCACGCTCGCGGAGGCGCTGCGTCAGGCGCCGGGCATCGCGTTCGTCGACTTCGATGGCACCGGCCTCGACCCGCAGGTCATGACGCGCGGGTTCTACGGTGGCGGCGAGGCCGAGCACGTGATGCTGTTGGTCGATGGGCGGCCGTTGAACGCGCTCGAGAGCGGGCGCGCGCCGTGGGACCTGATCCCGCTCTCATCGGTCGAATCGTTCGAGGTCGTGCGCGGCAGCGGCTCCGCGGCGTGGGGTGATGCCGCGATGGGCGGCGTGATCAATGTCATCACGCGGCGCGACGGCGAGTCGTCCGGCCGTGTCTCGCTGGCCGGAGGTCAGCAC
>JBOHRM010000145.1:0-3842 GCA_050732715.1 Longimicrobiales bacterium | reverse complement strand
GACATGACGTGCATGTGTCCGGGCCGCGCCGCGAGCCGCGTGGCGCCCGTGCTTTCTTGACGCTGCCGTCCCGGGCAGTATAATTGTCCGTATATCCGGACGTTTGAACGGCCGCACCGGCCGACGATAACGGCGAACTCGAGCAAGCGAGGTGGCGCGTGCGCGGGCACACGATCGCGATGCTGGGCACGGGGCTGATCGGCTCCTTCTACACCATGTCGCTGCACGGTCAGCGCGGGCGGGACCGCGTCGGGATCGTGTACTCGCGTGATGAGGAGCGGGCTCGGCAGTTCGCGAAGCAGTGGGATGTTCCGCGCTACACGACGGACCTTCAGGAAGCGGTGAACGACGCCGACTCGGACGTCGTCGTGATCGGACTTCCCAACCATTTGCACGTGGAGGCTGTCGAACTGGCGGCTGCCGCCGGCAAGGCGGTGCTGTGCACGAAGCCGCTGGGCCGGGACGTGACGGAAGCGCGACGCATGTTGGAGGTGGTCGAGTCGGCGGGCGTGTTTCACGGCTATCTCGAGGACCTGGTTTATACGCCGAAGACGCTGAAGTCGGTGGCGGCGGTTCGTGACGGTGCGGTAGGTGACGTGTTGTGGGTCCGTTCGCGGGAGACGCATCCGGGCCCGCACAGTGCGTGGTTCTGGTCGCGCGAGGAGGCGGGCGGCGGCGCGATTCTGGATCTCGGCTGTCACTGCATCGAGATCGTCCGTTCGTTCATGGGGAAGGAGAACCGGCCTGTCGAGGTGATGTGCTGGGCGGACACGCTGGTTCATCCGGTCGACGCCGAGGATCACGCGATTGCGTTGATTGCGTTCGAGAGCGGCGCGATGGGGCAGATCGAGGTGAGCTGGGCGTTTCGCGGCGGCATGGACCTTCGCGATGAGGTCGCGGGCACGGAGGGGACGATCCGGCTCGACCATTGGCTGCGCACGGGTTTCGAGATGTTCAGCACGGGCGGCGGCGGTTACGTGTCGGAGAAGGCGGAGGCCGAGAGTGGGTGGCTGTTCCCGGTGGGTGACGAGGTACACGAGCTCGGCTACACGGACATGTTCACGGACATGTTCCGCGCGCTCGATGCGGGTGGACAGCCGGCCGAGACGTTTTACGACGGAACCGTGGTCAACGCGGTGATCGACGCGTGCTACCGTTCGGCGAAGTCGCGGCAGTGGGAGGGTGTGGAGCTCGAAGACTGGCGCGCGGCGCGTCCTGCGCGGCGAGTCGGCGCGCGGGTGACGGAGCTCGACGGCCAAGTCCTGATCAAGGAAGAGCGGATGCCTGATGGCACGTTGAAGCGCATCCTGCTGGACAAGCGCACGGGTGCGGTCTCGCAATCGTTGGTCGGTGCGCCGGTCCCTGCCGGAGGCGACGCCGCCGGGAGCTGATGCGAGGCGATGCCGGGCGTTCTGGGTGGGCGTGTGCTCTTGTTGACCGGTACGACCGGCATCGCGGCGGCGACGGCGCGGCTCGCGGCGAGCGAGGGGGCGCGGGTCTGCGTGGCCGGCATCGATGTCGCGAGTGGAGAAGCGCTGGGCGCCGAGCTTCGCGGAAACGGCGTGGACGCGTGTTTCGTCCAGGCGGACCTGACGGATCCGGCACAGGTCGAGGCCGCGGTCTCGGCGTGCGACGATTCGTTCGGGCGGATCGATTCCCTGTTCAACGTGGTGGGCATCAGCGGGCGCCGTTATGGCGATGGTCCGGTGCACGAGTGCACGGACGAGGGGTGGGCGATCACGCTCGACACGAATCTCAAGAGCATGTTCCTGATGTGTCGCGCGGTCGTGCGGCGCATGCTGGCGCAGCCCATTGCGGAGAACGGCGTGCGCGGGAGCGTGCTGAACATGGCGAGCGTGCTCGCCGGGTCACCGGAGTCACGCCACTTCGCCACGCACGCGTACGCGGCGAGCAAGGCGGCGGTGCTCGGACTCACGCGTGCCATGGCCGCGTACTACGCGGCGCACGGCATCCGAGTGAACGCGATCGCGCCGTCGCTGGTGCGTACGCCGATGAGCGTGCGCGCACAGGACGACGCACAGATTCTGGATTTCCTCAGAACGAAGCAGCCGCTGGTCGGCGGCTTGATCGAGCCCGAGTCGGTGGCGAGCGCCGCGGTGTTTCTGTTGGGCGACGGCGCCGGCGCCGTCACGGGTGACGTGCTGACGGTCGACGCGGGCTGGAGCGTGGCGGGATGACGCCGTACGCGGTCGGCGTCGATCTCGGCGGCACGCGGATCAAGTCGGTTGCCATCACGAGATCCGGCGAGCGGCTTCTCGAGACGTGTGACGACACCGGCGAAGCGATGCTCGGCTGGGCCGAGCGCATCCGCGAGCGCATTGCGTCGGTCGAGCGCGCGCTCGGTGCGCCGGCCGCGGCGGTCGGTCTCGCCGCGCCGGGTCTGGCCGCGCGAGACGAACGTGAGATCGCGTGGATGCAGGGACGGCTCGACGCGCTCGAGGGGCTGGACTGGACCGACTATCTGGGTTGCGCGGTTCGTGTGGTGAACGATGCGCATGCCGCATTGCTCGGCGAGGCGTGGCTGGGCGCGGCCGCGGGCTCGCGCGATGTGGTGCTGCTGACGCTGGGCACGGGAGTCGGCGGGGCGGTGCTCACGGATGGGAGATTGCTGCGCGGCCACCTCGGCCGCGCCGGCCACCTCGGGCATCTCTGTCTCGACCCGGACGGCGAGCCCGACATCGTGGGAACGCCGGGCAGTCTCGAGGAGATGATCGGTGACTGCACGGTCCGTGCGCGCAGCGCGGGCGCGTTCGCATCGACGGAGGCGCTTGTTATGGCGTACTGCGCGGGGGACGCGCAGGCGAAGGAGGTCTGGCTCCGCTCAGTCTACCGGCTCGCGTGCGGGATCGTCTCGCTGGTGAACGCGTTCGACCCGGAGATCGTGGTGTTGGGCGGCGGCATCTCGAAGGCCGCGGGCGCGTTGTTCGATCCGCTCGCCCAGTTCATGGACCGCCTCGAGTGGCGCCCGCTCGGAAGGCGAGTGCCCGTGGTTCCCGCGCGGCTCGGCGAGTATGCCGGTGCCATCGGCGTCGCGCGCCGTGCGTTGGATGACTAGAAGCCGGTTCCGGGTTCCGGGTTCCGGGTTCCGGGTGGCCCCACCGCCGCCACCCGGGTTCACGGATCGCTGGTGCAGCAGCCGCATCGGGAGCTGATATGAGTCGTGGTTTTGAATATCTCGAGCGCTGTCGCGGGCTGATCGACAGAGTCGAGGAGCAAGCAGTCGAGATCCGGCAGGCGGCGGACTGGTTTGCCGAAAGCATTCTGGCCGGACGCATGGTCCATCTCTTCGGCTCGGGTCACAGCCGGATCCTGGTCGAAGAGATGTGGCCGCGCTACGGCTCGTTTCCGGGGTTCAACCCGATCGTCGAGCTTTCGCTCTCGTTCCACAACCTCGTCGTGGGACCGAACGGTCAAAGGCAGGCGATGTTTCTCGAGAACGTCACGGGCCTCGCGGGGCGCGTGCTGCGGAACTTCGATCTCGCGCCCGAGGACTCGGCGCTCGTCGCGTCATCGAGCGGGTGCAGCCGTGTGCCGATCGAGATGGCGGAAGGGTTTCGCGCGCGAGGCATCAAGGTGGTCGCGATCATCAGCGCGCGTCATTCCGCGGCGACCGAGAGCCCGGACCCACGCGGCATCAAGCTCCACGACGTGGTCGACCTCGTGCTCGACACGGGCGCCCCCGTGGGTGACGCGATGGTCGAGATTCCCGGGCTGGACTCGCCTGTCTCGCCGGGTTCGACGATCGGCGGCTGTCTGCTCGTGAATGCGATCAAGGCGGAGGTCGCCGATCGGCTCGTCGCCGCGGGGCAGCCGCCGAAGGT
>JBOHRM010000144.1:0-2199 GCA_050732715.1 Longimicrobiales bacterium | reverse complement strand
CGGCCCTGCGCGGCCCACCATCGTCGAGATCGCGCTCGCCTCGACGCCGTACAGCGCGGCCGCCACCGACGACGCTGCTTCGCGATCTCGTCGCCCGAACGCCGTCGCAAGCTGACGCCGCGCGGCCTTCGAAATCGAATCGAGGGCTGGCACCCGGATCCGTCGGATGTACTGGGCCTGGAACCGATAGCAGCCTCCCCGCATCTTCACGCAGTAGGCGCCGACGAAGAGATTGGCGACGTCCGATAGCAGGAGCCCACCCAGCACCTCGAGGTCCCACTGCTCGCTCACGACGAAGTACAGGTTGTGATGCGGGTAGTAGCGCCCATCGTCGAGAACCGGATGGGACGCCGCCTTGATGTCCGGCAGAAGAAGCTTCGGACGCTCGAGCAAGCCACCCTGGACTCGATCGATCGTGCGGTACCACTGAGCCGGCTTGGTGCGTGCGATATGCCGAGCTCGAAGGCGGCTCTCGTGAGCGCCGAGGTAGTCCGCGAGCTGTGGGTGCGCCTCGAGGTCGACAAGGCCACGACCGTTCCAGGGATTGACGAGGTAGGTACCGGACCATGCCGGCGCGCCGTCGGTGATGTCGCTGGCCTGCAGTAGCGGCAGGAGCCGGTCGCTCTCGACCGAGGACGCGTCGCGTGTGATGTACACGTCGTCGCAGCCGGTCGCGACGCCGATCCCAACACGGGTTCCGGTGCGCGGATCCTGGAGCGGCGGGAACTTCCTCTCCAGCTCAGCGATCATCGCCAGCTGCGCCGGGCTTCCCGATGGCCAGAGGTCGCTGCCGTCGAACCATGAATCGAGCTGTGACGCCTCTACAGCCCGAGATGAGAGCGTCCGGTGGCGGGTCTGCTTCACCCAACTCGAGAGGTCCCTCGCGTCGGCCGCACCGAAGTCGGCGGACGCGCCAGCAACTGCTGCCCGACGCTGCGCCCCGTTCCGAAGCACGATGATCGCCGGGTAGGCCGATACGTCATCCTCGAACGCATCAACGTCGTGCATCGTGACAACCGTGTCGACGGCGTACGAGCCAGACACGAGAGCGCGCAGGTCGCCGCCGTACTGGTTGCGCATCCAGCGATCGGCGCAGATGAAACCGAGCGTCCCTTCGGGCGACAAGAGGTCGAGGCCGAGTTCGATGAACCCGACGTAGATGTCACTCCGGCCGCGCATGGTGGCGCAGCGGCGCCGGTATTCGTCCATCACCCGCGGCCGCACATTCTCCAGCCGGATGTAAGGCGGGTTGCCCACGACGTGATCGGCCGACCCCGGCTCGTGCTCGGTGAGCAGGAAGTCACCTGTCGTTACCCACGTCGCCGCGAGGGTCTCAGCAGTGGCCTGATCGACTCCCGCTTCCTCGAGGCGAAGTGCGGCCGCCTTGCGAGCGCGCTGTGCGTTCGCGTCGAGCAGGTCGAAGGCTCGGATGCATCCTCCGATCGAGCTGAGGTCTCGCCCGTGCTCGCGGCACGAGGCGATGAGCCGGTCGACGACAGGCACGAGGAAGGCACCGGTCCCGCACGAAGGCTCGACGAGCGACCGAGCGCCGAGGTCCTCGTCGGCGGTGTAGCCGACGAGATCGAGGATCAGCTCGACGATCCACCGGCGGGTAAACACCTCGCCGTAGTCGGCACCCGGGTCGTGCGAGACCTCAGCGAGCGCCACCGGTACCTCGATCAGGGAGAGCTGGCGTGATGCAGCCATGACCACCACCTACGAACATTCGTTCGATACTAGTGGCGCTCTCCCCGGACGGAGGTGGACCTGCCGGCATCGACGCACCATACGGCGCGGCGATGGGCGGCCGGTGCATGGTCGCGTCCGGCTGTGAGCGCCGACTCGTTGGTGGGACGGCTGTAGATCCGGCTGCTGTCCGAGAGCCTGGCCGAGGCGACGTCGTCGCGGCCATCGGGGTAGGGATGGACGCATCGCGACCTCGGGACTGGCACAAGTATGCACCGGGGGTACGACATCAACGGGATATGCCGAGCGACCGGTGCGGCGGTTCGATGGCGAGCTCGCGGCCGAGAACCCGGTCGGCGCGCTCAACGACTTGGCGAGCCGCCCAGTAGCTGGTCGCGTAGACGTCGTCGTGGAGGAGGCCGGGCGAACGGCCGAGGATCTCCCTCCCGTGCTGGTCGAACGCAGAGCGGTGCTGGGCGACGCGGCCCACGGCCTCGGCCCAGAGACGCCCGG
>JBOHRM010000143.1:0-4419 GCA_050732715.1 Longimicrobiales bacterium | reverse complement strand
GACGTATCGCGCCGTTATCCGCTTCGGCACGGCGACAGCGACGGATGACCCGACCGGCGCCGTCACGAACACGTCGGAATGTTGGCGCGCGCTGGAGCCCGCGCGAATTCGCGCCGCCCTCGAGGCTCGCGTCGGCGAAACCGACCAGGTCCCACCGGCATACTCGGCGAAGAAGATCGAGGGCGTACGGATGTACCGGCGTGCCCGGGCGGGTGCCGCGCCTGCATTGTCGCCCGTGCGCGTGCGCATCGATGACATCCGCCCCGTGCGGGTCGAGCCGCCGGACGTGACGGCGGAAATCGACTGTGGGGCCGGAACCTACATCCGAGCGCTCGCGCGCGACATCGGCCGTGACGTCGATTGCGTCGCCCATCTCGCCGAGCTGCGCAGGACCCGTGTCGGCCGCTATCACGTGGAGGGCGCTGTGTCCCTCGATCGGCTCGATGATGACGAGGCGGTGCGGAACGCGTGGGTCGCGCCGCTGGCTGCGCTGGACCACCTGCCGATCGTTACGGTCAGCGACGCCGAGGCCGAGGCGTTGCGCCACGGGCGGGCCGTGCGCGCGCCCGGCGATTCGCCCGATTGCGAAACCCTCGCGGTCGCGTACCACGGACGGCTCCTCGCCATCGCCGCACGGGTCGACCACCGCATCGAGCCACGGAAGGTCCTCCCCGATGCGTGAGCGCGACCCGCAGCCCGCAACCCGGAACCCGGAACACGCAACCCGGAACCCGGAACCGGGGACCGTCATCACCGTCGGAACATTCGATGGTGTGCATCGGGGCCATCGCGCGATCCTCGACCGGCTGCGCGAGAAGGCCACGGCGCTCGGACTGCCGAGCGTGCTCGTCACGTTCGAGCCGCACCCGCTCGAGATCGTGCGGCCCGAGAGCGCGCCCAAACTGCTCACCACGCCCGCCGAGAAGCTCGAGGCGCTCGCACAGGTCGGCCTCGACCGTGTCGTCATCCTTCGATTCGACCGTCGCCTCGCGGCGTATGACCCGCGCCGCTTCGTCGAGGATATCCTGCTCGAGCGTCTCGGCATGTGTCATCTCGTCACCGGTTACGACCACGGGTTCGGCCGCAACCGCAGCGGCGACGCCGCGCTGCTCGCGCAGATCGGCGCCGAAGTGGGCTTCGGCGTCGACGTCGTGGACCCCGTGCTGCTCGATGGCGAGCCGATCTCGTCCTCCCGCGTGCGCGACGCGCTGGGGCGCGGGGACGTCGTCGCGGCGGCACGCGGCCTGGCCCGGCCCTACACCCTCTCCGGCACCGTCATCCGCGGCGCGGGACGTGGCCGCCAGCTCGGCTTCCCCACCGCGAACATCGCGCTGCCGGACACGCGGAAGCTGCTCCCCGCCGAAGGGATTTACGCCGTCACCGCCGAGCTCGACCGGGGTGCGGGCCGGGGCCCCCACGCGACCCAGAGCGGACTGCTCCACCTCGGCCCACGGCCGACGTTCGCAGATGCGCGGCCGACCATCGAGCTCTTCGCGTTCGACGTCGACCGCGACCTCTACGGCGAGACCGTGCGCATCACGTTCTGTGCGCACATTCGGCCGATCGAGCGGTTTGCCTCCGAGACCGATCTGGTCCGCGCCATGGAGGCGGACCGCGTCGCGGCCGAGCATGTGTTCGCCACCGGCGGCGGCGCTTGCGCGGAGGTGACAAGGTCGCTACAATCAATGGTTTGAACATTCAGGAGCCGGTTATCCGGTTCCCGGTTGACCGGTTTCCGGTTCATCCGTTGGCGGGCCCCACGGACGCGTTCAGAACTGGGAGCCGGCTGACGGGCAAACCGGCTAACGGGATATCGCTTCCCGACCAGCACAGACTCTCGAGGAGGCAGCCGTCGTGGCACCCGACAAGGACGAAGTCATCCGCAGGCACCAGCTCCACGAGCACGATCGAGGCAGTACACCCGTTCAGATCGCGCTGCTGACCACCCGCATCAACGAGCTCACCGATCACTTCCGCCAACACGCCAAGGACCACCATAGTCGCCGCGGCCTGCTCAAGATGGTAGGTAAGCGTCGGCGCCTGCTGGAGTACCTCAAGCGGACAGACCTCGAACGGTACCGCAAGCTGGTCGAGGACCTGGGGCTCCGGCATTGACATCGCGACAGGACAGGACATGAACAGAATCGAACGAACGTTCGCCGGCCGGCCTCTCGTGCTCGAGACGGGCCGGATGGCGAGGCAAGCGCACGGCGCGTGTTTGGTGCAATTCGGTGAGACGACCGTGCTGGTCACGGCCGTGGCACAGGATTCACCGACGCATCTGCCGTTCTTTCCGCTGACGGTCGAGTACCGGGAGCGGAGCTACGCGGCGGGTAAGATACCCGGCGGCTTCTTCAAGCGGGAAGGCCGGCCGGGCGAGGGGGAGGTATTGTCGGCGCGACTGATCGATCGGCCGATCCGGCCGCTGTTCCCGGATGGGTTCATGCACGAGACGCAGATCATGGCGCACGTGCTTTCGGCCGACCAGCAGAACGACGCGGACATGCTCGCGATGCTCGGCGCCTCGCTGTCGCTGTGCATGTCGAAGATCCCGTTCGCCGGCCCGATCGCCGGCGTTCGCGTTGGCCGCATCCAGGGCCAGTGGATCTTGAATCCAACGTTCCAGCAGCTCGAGTTCAGCGACGTCGAGATCGTGGTGGCCGGCACTGAAAACGGCGTCCTGATGGTCGAGGGCGGCGCGGTCGAGGTGCCGGAAGCCGACGTGGCCGATGCGCTGGTCGCCGCGCACGAAGGCATTCGCGAGCTGATCGCTATGCAGAACGAGTTCCTCGCCGAGCTGCTGCCGGTCGAGAAGATGGCGTGGACGAGGGTCGAGCCGGCCGATGACCTGCGCGCGCGCGTCGAGGACGCCGCGGCCGCACGCATTGACGCGGCGATGCGGATCGAGGACAAGACGCAGCGGAAGGCCGCATTGACGACACTGCGCGAGGAAGTGCAGCACCAGCTCGCGGAGGATTTCCCCGAGCAGGAGCGAGAGATCGGCGAGCTGATCGGCGCACGCGAAAAGGAGACGATGCGGCGCCAGGTCGTCGAATCCGGCGTACGCTCCGACGGCCGTGGACCCGATGACATCCGGCCCATCAGCTGCGAGGTCGGCGTACTGCCGCGCACGCACGGCTCGGCGCTGTTCACGCGCGGCCAGACGCAGGCGCTCGCGATCGTGACGCTCGGCACCTCGGCGGACGAGCAGCGCATCGACTCGATCGACGTGGCGCAGGAGACGAAGAAGTCGTTCATGCTTCACTACAACTTCCCGCCGTTCTCGACGGGCGAGGCCAAGCCGCTGCGAGGCACATCGCGACGCGAGCAGGGTCACGGCGCGCTCGCCGAGCGCGCGATCCAGCCGCTGCTGCCCGCCTACGAGGATTTCCCGTACACGATCCGCATCGTCTCCGAGGTGCTCGAGTCGAACGGCTCGTCCTCGATGGCATCGGTGTGCGGCGCATCGCTCGCACTGATGGACGCCGGCGTGCCGCTGCGTGCCCCGTGCGCGGGCGTGGCGATGGGCCTGATCAAGGAAGGTGACGACGTCGTCGTGCTCACCGATATCCTCGGCGTCGAGGACGCGCTCGGCGATATGGACTTCAAGGTCGCGGGCACGACGACCGGCGTGACGTCGATCCAGATGGACATCAAGATCGACAGCATCCCGATCGAGACGATGCGCGAGGCGCTCGAACGCGCGAACAAGGGCCGGATGTTCATCCTCGAGCAGATGGCGGAGGCGCTGGCGAAGCCGCGGCCCGAACTGTCGCCGTGGGCGCCGCGCATCATCACGGTCCAGATCAACCCCGAGAAGATCGGCGACGTGATCGGGCCGAAGGGTAAGACGATCCGCGCGATCCAGGATGAGACCGGCGCGCAGATCAACATCGCGGACGACGGCACGGTCACGATCGCGAGCGTCTCCGGCGAAGGCGGCGAACGCGCGAGGAAGCGGATCCAGGCGATCACGCAGGAGCCGGAGATCGGACTGATCTACGAGGGGATCGTGCGTTCGACCACGTCGTTCGGCGCGTTCGTCGAGATCCTGCCCGGCACCGAGGGGCTGCTCCACATCTCCGAGCTACAGCAAGGCCGGACCGAGAGGACGGAAGACGTTGTGAAGAAGGGTGACGTCGTGCAGGTCAAGCTGCTGTCGATCGACGAGAAAGGCCGCATGCGGCTATCGCGCAAGGCGGCGCTCGCCGAGGCGGGCGCGGGCGCAACGGAGGGTGCGGTAGCGGGCGCCGAGTGATTGAACGATACGAGCGAACGGACCTCGACGGCGGTCCGGTCGTGCTCACCGAGACGATACCGGGCGTGCGATCGGTATCGCTCGGCGTGTGGGTGCGGTCCGGGTCGGTGAACGAGAGCCAGGAGGAGATGGGCGCGAGTCATCTCCTCGAGCACATGGTC
>JBOHRM010000142.1:0-5164 GCA_050732715.1 Longimicrobiales bacterium | reverse complement strand
CATCAGTGCAGCCGGCGATATACGCTGTCGCCTGCGGCCGGAGGCCGGAGTCGAGACGCAACGCCTCTGGGGTGAGGCGCGAAAGGCGCTGGATGTCGCGGCCTGGCGGGCGAATCAGGGAGTAGTGTATCAAAGCAACGTGTACGAACGTACACGTGACGTGATTTCACTCGAAATCCTCGAGCACGAAGGCCGGCTGCACTCGCAGTACGGCAGCACGGTTGCCTATTCCGAGCCCGCAGAGGATCTCGCCACGCATGGGTACGTGCGCCGTCTACCCGAAGAGACGTATCAATACTTCGGTGTGGACGCTCACACCCTCCTGTCCGATGCGTTCCTCGACACGCACTGCTTCCGCGTCAGGCAGCCGCGCTCTGAAGACGAAGAGGGGTTGATCGGCCTCGCGTTCGAGCCCTTGCCGAACCACTACCGCCCGGACATCACCGGCGCCCTCTGGCTGGACCGGACCACCTCGGAGCTCCGACATCTGAAATTCGAGTTCACGCAGCACCTGTATGATGTGCCCGTGTCATCGGAGCCGTTCGGCGGCCGCCTCGATTGTCGCCAGCTCTCCAACGGCGCATGGATCGTGGATCATTGGTGGCTCCGCATGCCTCAAGTCAACACGATCATCAATCCTAGCGGGCCGAGCACGCCTATGACCCGCAACGTCCGGCCAACTGAGGGGGCGCGGGAAAGCCTCCTCGGGGCGAGGCAGATCGGGTTGAGGATACGAGAGAAAGGTGGCGAGGTTCTCTTCATTGCCCGGCCCGGTTCCAGAGTAGCGAGCGCGGGCGCGACGATCGAAGGCGTGGTGTATGATAGCGCCCGCGGCGCGCCGATCACCGGCGCGACGGTATTCGTCACGGGCGTTGATCGTCGAGCGAGGACCAACGCCCGCGGTCGATTCCGGATCGTCGGACTTCCGGAAGGCATCGATGAGGTGGGCTTCTTTCACCCGTACACAGATGCCCTGGCCCTCATCGTCGAACTGCGCGAAGTGCAGCTCAAACGCGGCTCGACCACCTCGATCACGCTGTTCATCCCGCGGACGATGGGATGTCCCGATCCGCCAGGCGAGTCGCGGACGGGGACGATCGCCGGCTATGTATACGACGCCATGAACGGCAAGCCCCTTTCACGTGCCCGGATATCCGCGGACTGGAAGGACGTCGCGGTGGAAGCTGACGACCGGGGCCGTTTCGTGATCTGTAATAATGTCCCGGTGGGCACGAGCGTTCGGCTGCAGGCGCATTTCCGCAACAATCGTGGCCCGTCTTTCAGAATCCTTGTCGATCATCCTGCGGTTATGCGACAGGATCTGCTCTGGAAGTGAGGCCGTACAATCTCATGCGCCATTCGTCCTTCCTATCTCACGAGATCCTTGACCTTTAGCAGAAGGCTTTCCTACGCTCGTCGTGCTCGACGCAGCCCGCTCGATGACCTGCGCAGCACCAAGCCGAATTCGCATGGGCATGAAGGACGGCCGGCTACGACGGAGACACGCTCGATGAGATCTGGCCGCGCGAGCGGAGGGCGAGCCTATACTGGCAAACGCCGGGCCGAACGCCCGCCGCCGGATCGAACCGTAGTCGCACGAAATCGCAGCACCGGATCCGATGCTCCCGGGTGGGAGCGACGACGTTCAGCTCGGCTGACGACGTCAGCTCGGCTTTCGCCGCGGCCCGCCTGGGCACGGCGGCTCAGCGTCACACGACCTCCATTGCGCGGAAATACACACTGGCAGGGACATCCTGTTCGCGCTCCCATCGTGCGCCGACCGTGCAGGCATCGGGGTCGACCCCGCGCTCCTGATTTTGACGCATGAGCGCCGCCACGGGTTCCTCAGCTAGCGCCGGCGGCTTCCACATCCCATCGAAGTGCGTGTTGCCCCGAGGATCGTGGAACACCGGCCGTCCCTCCCCCCACCATTCGACGGTCCAACCACGTTCGTGCACGAGCGTATGATGGAATCTGCAGAGTAACAAACAATTGGACGGGCTCGTCTCTCCTCCTTTCGCCTAATGAACCACGTGATGCGCGTCGCAAAAACGGAGATGGCATCCGGGGAAGCGGCAGCCACGGTCACGCGCTTCGAGCGCGCGACGCAGGGCCGGCGAGATCGTGCGCGTCTTCCGCCCAATGTCGAGAACCGAGCCGTCCTTCCGGTGCACGACGCGTACAACGCTGGCGTCACAGGTCATCCTCCGAGACGTTTCAGCTGAAACGCGTGTCCCGTCCTCAAGCTCGGAGCGGCCGAGCTGCGTGTGATTCGAGGTGCTCCCTGCGGAACAGCGCATCCTGCCCTCCGGTTCGCCGTGGCCGAACTGTTTGCGATCCAAGAGGGTTTCAGCTGAAACGCGCATCCTGGGCTCCGGTTCGGACCGACCATGCCGCTCTCGGTCTGAGCGCGTTCCTGTCCGAGCAGCAGTCGCGTCGTCCGAATCGAAGCGACGGCTCGACGGCTCATCATCGGAAAGGGTCTCGGCATCGACGTGCAGCAGGACCTGGTAGCGCTCCGCGCACGTTCCGCTGATCGGTGCAGTGGGCGCAGGACGGCCGTTCTGCGCGGCGCCGAAGCCGGCCGCAAGGGCTCGTTCTGCGAGCAGCGCCACCGCGTCTGCGCGCCGCTGAGCTGACTCGAGATCCGAATCGGCCGCAGGCTCGCCCGGCACTCGCTCCTCTCGATAGAGTGCGTCACTCGCCGCTTCGATCGCACGCATGAGCAACGCACCCACCTCCGGTGTGAGGCGACCCGTCACGACGTACATGCCGTCATCGCCGGGGAATACCGACAACGTCCGCGCACAGTGTCGCTCACGCGCCCATTCTGCCTCGTCCTTGCGACTACCCGCCTTCCATGCGCGCACCATGCGCTCGAGCTGAGCGGTGGTGGTTCCACGCGCCAGCTCGAGAAGCTGTGGCTCGCTCTCGGCGTCCGCCACGCGAGACAGCGCCCGCAGCTGAGAAAACGACAACTCGCCCCGCGCCATGGCAGCGCTCGTCATTGGCAGCGCTTCCAGCGCTCGCGCCGCCCGCACCTTCTCGCGCGCCGCACCGAGATCGATGCCGGTCCGCGCAGCGAGCCACCGCGCGCAATTGCTGTAGCCCGCGAGCTCCCAGCCGCGTCGCCGGTCGAAATCGGCGATCAGCACGAGCAGCCTGTGCGTCGCCGCATGGATGTGTGCGCTCAGTGTGGCGATTTGATCGCCCAGCGCCTCGACCGTGTCTACGTCGACCGATTCAGGGGTGTCCGTCCGACCCCATGCCTCCGGGATCGCCCCATCGGCCGTGTCGCGTTTCCACAGCCCATGATGTCCTGTGTGGGGACGACGAGTCCCGTACGGCGTCCGGGTCATCTCTCGTATCGCGAGTCCAGCACCACGCATCGTTTCCTCGGTATGTCGAACCTTCCCAGCGACTTCCTTCAATATAAAGACGGGTACTGCGACTCTCCTCGCGCTGGCGCAATCACCCAGCGTCTACGGTTCGGATGACCCCGAAAAGGGTCCCCCACCCCTTTGTCGTGCTTCTCGTTGGGGAGACTGTGCGACGAGCCGCCCTGCTCGCCGATCGTATGGGCCGTTTCTCTCTCAGTGCCCGTCGCCAAGGCGCTACACACTCCGTGCCCAGCGGACCGGCTACACGACTTCGGTTTCCTCCGCGCGAGCCGGCGCCGCGGCCGCGCGGCGTCACCAAATGGTGTACGTGTAAGTGGACGCGTAAGGTACAGGGCAGGGGCGGGTTTACGTTTAGGTGCGTTTTAGGTGCACGTGTACGTTTAGGGGTTCGGCGGGTACGTACCGCGTTCCGCGCGGCTCAGTTCATCTTCGGCGTGAGCCGCGGCGACGTTGTCAGCTACGTCGCCGCGGCGTCGAGCTAAGGTCCCGGCCGGAGTAGCCGAGCCCAGCCCGACCGGCCGGCGAGCACCGAGAAGAGACGGCCGCCGCCGCAAACGGACAAGACAATGGCGGCGGCAAGGAACGCGAACTCTCGTTTGACGGCGTTCATGTTTGCGATCAGGGACCGGCCCAGCTCGAAGTTGCCGATGATGAACCAGCCCATGAGGAGAGCGGTCACCACGGCGGCGGCGCGCACGCCGACGTTGGAGAGCAGCAGCAGCGCCAGGATCACCAGCAGCCAAGCGGGCATGCCGAACGACTGGATATGGCCGAAGCCGTGGAACGCCCCGCCGATCAGGAGCGGCAGCGCCACGGAGAGCCGCAGCAGCAGCCCGAGCGCGTCCCAATTCAAGGTGTGCCGGGTGGCCGCCACGCCGATCCATCGCCCGTCCACGCTGTAGCGGCCGGCGCCGATGATAAACAACGCGAAGAAGAGCCCCGACAGTCCGATATCCCGCGCGAGCACCAGCAGCGCGGGTGAGCGGTGCGTGGACAGTTCGGGGTCCACGCCCGCGGCCGTCGCGACGGGCAGCGCCGCCACGAAGCTCCAGAACAGGAGGCCCCAGACCAGCGCCACGGGCCTGACGAATATCCCGGCAATGAGAAGCCCGCCCGCAACGAGCTCGAACGCGGACAGTGTGGTGAGGAACAGCCAGGGAGTCAGCAAACCCCCGAGCGCCCCTTCGAAGAGATATTGGTCGAAGAACGTGTTCACGTATCCGAGGGGACTCCAGTACTGCGCGAGGATCGCGCTCTGACGGGCCGGATCGAGCAGCTGGGACAGCTTGCTCAGGCCGCCCGAGAACAGGACGAGCCCCAGCCCCGAGCGCAGCAGCAGCGCAATCGTCCCCGGCTGAATCCAACCGACCTCGCGGCCCGCGGTCGCGGCCGCGGGCACACTCGTGTGCACCTGCATTGTCGTAACTCCTGCGTTGTGAACGGTTGAATGTGAACCGAATTGGAACCTCAGGAGCTATGGCGTGGGGGCGGGCAAGGTGGATGTGGATCGAATCGGCTCGGGGTCGATCTGACAGTGAACGGTTCCTCGGCCCGCGCCGGCAGAGGATCGATCGAGACGGGACTGCGTTGCGAGCCCGATCAGCCTCACAGCCGAGTCCATTGATCCCATCGCACGGACAGGGCGGCGGCAGCCTCGAGCGGACAACAGTCTCGCAAACGTCCGCCACGATCTCAATCGGCGCGGACCGATCGGGCTGCGCGGCGGCGGCATCCGGACCCAGGGAGTCCGGCGCCGCCGACCC
>JBOHRM010000141.1:0-4631 GCA_050732715.1 Longimicrobiales bacterium | reverse complement strand
TTCGATCTGCCGGCGACGGTGGCGGTCCCATTCTACTCCGAAGCGGAGACCCACACGGGCACCCGGTCGCATCCCCTGTTCCATCCTCCGAAGGCGTAACGCTTCTCATCGCGTAGGCGCGTAGCGCGCCGGGCCGCGCGGTTCGCGGCCCGCGGCAAATCCTGACAACAACGATCACCGTTGATCACCCCGGGCGACGTGCGTCCGGGTGCCGCGACCGGCGGCACCCACGCCGGCGCTGCCCGAGGTGGGAGAAGCGTACATGGAAGCGAAATCAGCCGGGGCCGTGATCCTCCGCGCAGGCGTGGCGGCCGTCCTCCTCGCCTCGTTCGGGCCACCCGTGGCGCGCGCGCAGGAAGCGCCGCCGGACGGCCGCGTCTCGGCGACCGCGGGGGACACCGTGAATCTCTCCCTTGCCGAAACGCAGCGGCTCGCGCTCGAGCGCAGCCCTTCGTTTCTCGCCGACCGCGAGGAACGTGATATCGCGCTCGGTGACCTGCGCCAGGCGCGCGTGCTGCCTTTCAACCCGCGAATCGAGCTGGAGACGCCGGGCGCGGCAACCGATGGCGGGTTCGGCCGGTACGAGGCCGTGCTGTCGCAGGAGATCGAGGTGGCGGGCCAGCGCGGGCTTCGCATCGATGCGGCGGAGAGCGGAATCCGGCGCGCCGCGGGCTCCGTTCGCGATGCCGCGCGGCGAACAGTTGCGGAGGCGAGCGAAGCGTACTATGCGGTGCTCAGCGCTGAACGCAGGCTCGAGCTGGCCGAGGAGATCCTCTCCGACAACGAGCGGCTGCTGGCGGCGGTCCGAACCCAACTCGGGGAAGGCGAGATCAGCACGCTCGAAGCGAACCTCCTCGAGATCGAGGTTGCACGAGCACGCGGCCGAGTGCTCACCGCCAGGCGTGAGGCACGCTCCGCCGAGCTGGCCTTGACGCGAGCGATCGGACTCCCGCCGTACACGCCGATCCAGCTCGCGCGAGAGGTACCGGAGGCGCCGGAGGCGACGGCGCTCCGGCCGGATTCGCTGCTGGAGGTCGCGCTGGAACGCCGTCCCGATCTCGCGGCCAGCGAAGCCGCCGTGGCCGAGCTCGAGGTTTCCGCCCGCCTCGCGCGACGTGAGGCTATTCCCAACATCGAGATCAGTGCGCTGGCCGAGCGAGAGCAAGCGTTCGGCGAGTCCCGCTTCGGCGTGGGGCTCGGATTCCCCGTGCCGCTTTGGAATCGAAACCAGGGCACGGCGGACCGGGTGGACGCCGAGGCCCGGCAATCCGCCTGGTCGAGGAATGCCGTCGAGGTGCAGGTCCGGACCGAGGTCGCGGACGCGTATCAGTCCTACCTCGCGGCGAGCGAGGAGGCGGCGATCTTTCAACGCGACGTCCTTCAGCCCGCGCGGCAGAATCAGCAGCTGCTCGATACGGCCTACCGTGAGGGTAAGATCGACCTTCCAGCCCTCCTGCTCCTCCGCAACCAGCTTCTGGACGCGGAGCTGAGCTACTGGGACGCATGGCTCGCACACCGCGAGTCGCTGGTCGCGCTCGAGGCGGCGACCGCGACGATCGGTGCGGGTTTGGGCGAGATCGATGGCGATTTCGAACAACGATAGAGAGGGAACGATGACAAATAGGATGCGAGGGCCGTTTATCACTTGTCTGCTGGTTGTCGCCCCCGGCGCGTACACCACAGGCGGCTGCGCGCGCGGCAGTGCGGAGCAGGAATCCGCCGGGCAGGAAGCCGCCGGGCAGGAACCCGCCGAGCAGCACGAGGACGGGGACGAGCACAACGAGAGCGAATCGCCCGTGGTGACGCTCGACTCGACGGCAATGTCGATGGCCGACATCCGCGTCGGCACCGCGGCGGTAGTCGAGGCGAACCGACTGCCGGTAACCGGCACGATCACTTACGACGAGAATCGCGTGAGCCACATCGGGCCGCGCACGGAAGGACGCATCGTCGCACTCAGAGCGGATCTGGGGTCGCGCGTTGAGCGCGGTCAGCTGCTCGCCGTGTTGGAGAGTCCGGAAGTGGGCGCGACGCGTGCGGAGTTGCACGAGGCGGAAGCATTGCTCCGCATCCAGACCGAGAACCACGCGCGCGAGCAACGCCTCGAGGCGCAGGGCATCTCGAGCCGCAAGGAGCTGCTCGACGCGGAAGCGGAGCTGCGCCGTGCCGAGGCGGCGATGCAGAGTGCGACAGAGCGCCTGCGGACGCTGGGCGCAGGTCACGGCGACGGCGGCCAGTTCACGATCGTGGCGCCGTTCGACGGAGTAGTCGTCGAGAAGCACGCTACGCTCGGCGAAGTCGCCGATCCTTCCGACCAGCTGTTCACGGTGGCGGACCTGGGCAACCTGTGGATCGAGCTGGACATCTTCGAGCGCGACCTCGAGCGCGTATCCACGGGTCAGCCCGTGGTCGTGAGCACCGCGGCGTATCCCGATCGGACGTTCCCGGGGCAGATCGTCTACGTCGCGGACGTGCTCGATCCTGAAAGACGCACGGTACGCGCGCGAGTGGAGGTCGAGAACCCCGAGCGATCGCTCAAGCCGGGCATGTTCGCGACAGCGGAGATCGAGATCGGCAATGGTGAGCCGGTGGTCGTGGTGCCACGCGAAGCGGTCCAGGACGTCGAGGGCCGGAGCATCGTGTGGGTGCCCGGCGATGCGCCGGGCCAGTTCCGGGCGCAGCCGGTCGACGCCGGTGCCGCGATGGAGGACGGGCGCATGCGGATCCTGTCGGGTCTCGCGGCCGGCGAACCCGTCGTCGTCGCGGGTGCGTTCACGCTGAAGGCCGAGCTCTCGAAGGGTGAGTTCGGCGGCCACGGTCACTGAGGAGCCGACGATGGTCGAGAGAGTCATCGATTTCGCGCTGCGCCAGCGGCTTCTGGTCCTGGTGGTCGCGCTGGCCGTGGCGGCGGCCGGTGCATGGGCGTACACGCGGCTACCCGTCGACGCATACCCGGACATCTCGCCGGCGCTGGTGCAGGTCTTCACCGAGACCGAGGGTCTCGCGCCCGAGGAGGTCGAGCAGCTCGTCACCTATCCCGTCGAAGTCGCGATGAACGGGCTGCCGGATCTCGAGGAGATCCGCTCGGTCTCGAACTTCGGCCTGTCCGTCGTGAACATCTACTTCGAGGAGGGAACCGACATCTACTTCGCCCGTCAGCTCGTGAACGAGCGGCTGCAACAGGCGAGAGAGGGGATACCGGAGGGCCTCGGCGATCCGGAGATGGGGCCGATCTCGAGTGGCCTCGGGCAGGTCCTCTTCTATTACCTGGAAGCCAATCCGGAGCTCTATACGCTCGAGGAGCTGCGCACCGTCGAGGACTGGATCATCAAGCGGAACCTGCAGACGGTGCCAGGGGTGACGGAGGTTCTGTCGATCGGCGGTCACGTGCGGCAGTACCAGGTTATCGTCGATCCGAACCGACTCCGCCAGTACGACCTGTCGCTGCACCAAGTACTCGAGGCGATCGAGAGCAACAACCTGAACGCGGGAGCGAGCTACCTCGATGTCGCGCACGAGGAGTACCTCGTTCGCTCGGTCGGCCTGGTGAGCAGTCTCGAGGACATCGGCAACATCACGGTCGCGACGCGTGGCGGCACTCCGGTGCGCATCCACGAGGTGTCGGAGGTCCGCCTTGGTCCCGAGATCCGCCGCGGGCTCGTGACGCGTAACGGTGAAGGCGAGGTCGTGGTCGGCTTCGTGCTCAAGCTGCTCGGGACGAACACGTCGACCGTCATCGAGCGCATCCAGGATCGGCTCGCTGAGATCGAGCAGGCACTGCCCGAAGGCGTCCGCATCGTTCCCTACTACGAGCAGGCCGGCCTCGTCGAGCGCGCGACGCACACCGTCACGAAGGCGTTGCAGGAAGGGCTGTTCCTGGTCGTGCTCGTGCTCGCCCTGTTCCTCGGCAATTTCCGGTCGTCGCTCATCGTCGCGCTGTCGTTGCCGTTCGCATTGCTCTTCACGTTCCTGCTGATGCTCTACTTCGGTATCAGCGCCAACCTCATGTCGCTCGGCGGCCTCGCCATTGGCATCGGCACGATGGTCGATGCCGGCGTCGTGATGATCGAGAACGTGTTCCGGTTGTTGAACGAGAACCCCGATCCGGAAGAGCCGAAGATCCACCTCGTCGCGCGCGCCGCCCGCGAAGTGGCGCGGCCGGTGTTTTTCGGGATCACGATCATCATCCTGGTCTTCCTCCCGCTGTTCACGCTGCGGGGCGTGGAAGGGACGCTGTTCCGCCCGCTCGCCTACACGATCGCGCTCGCGATGCTCGGCTCTCTCCTCTTCGCGCTGACCGTGGCGCCCGTGCTCGCGTCTTTCCTGCTCGACCGGCCGGATCCGTCCCGACCGAAGGGGCGGTTGGCGACGTGGTTCAGGCGTCTGGTGCCGTCGCGGCCGGGATTCGCCACGCGATTGTTCACGCTGATGCCCGGCGGCATCCCGCCGGTTGCTAACGCCCCGGAACGCCCGGCAGCAGGAGCGGGCAACGGCGAGCCACCGGGCGGAGAGGGCACTCATCACGAGACCCGAATCGTGCGCTGGATCCTGCGACGCTACAGGCCGCTGCTGCTCTGGGCGCTCGACCATCGTCGTGCGGTGGTCGGCATCACGGTCGCGCTGCTCGTGGT
>JBOHRM010000140.1:0-5375 GCA_050732715.1 Longimicrobiales bacterium | reverse complement strand
GCCTCGATCTCGATCGCGTGGTGGTGGCCGATTTCGACGACCCTGGGACGAGCTACGACGACGCGCTCGTGCGCAGGCTGTACTTCGAGATGCGCGAGCGAGCGCGGGCACTGCCCGGTGTGGAGAGCGCGAGTCTCACCGTCGGCGTGCCGCTCGAGGGACAGTACGCGCTGCCGCTGGAGATTCCGGGGCACGACAGCATTCCGGGGATACAGCGCGGGCGCGCGCCGTTCGTTTACGCAGTGACTCCCGATTTCTTCCGGACGATGGGGACGCGCATCATCGCTGGCCGGGGGCTCACGGAACTGGACGACGTCGAAGGCGCTCCGGCGGTCGCCGTCGTCAGCGCGAGCATGGCGCGGCTCGTCTGGCCGGCCGCGGGCGGTGGACCGCTCGGCCGGTGCTTCAAGATCGTGCTGCGCAGCGAGACACCGGACTGCATCCGCGTGGTCGGCGTGGCGGAGGATGCACGGCGTGAATCGTTGACGAGGCGCGGTGATCGGGAAGCCGTGCAGTACTACGTGCCGCTCTCGCAGGCTCCTCCATTCATGGAGGAGCTGACGCTGCTCGTACGAGCGGCGAATCCACGTGGGACGGCGGGAGCGCTGTCAGTCACGACGCGGACGATGCGACCGGACATGCCGTTCGTGCGCGTCCGCACGCTCGAGGAGGCGGTGGCGCCGGAGCTCAGACCCTGGCGCCTGGGCGCGTCGGTGCTCGGCCTCTTCGGCGCGCTGGCGCTCGTCGTCACGGCCATCGGCACGTACAGTGTCATCCAGTTCGGCGTCACGCAACGCCGGCACGAGCTCGGTGTGCGCATCGCGCTCGGTGCCCGCGCCCGGCAGGTGGTCGGGTAGATCGTTGGCGACACACTGAGGATGACCGCCTTCGCAGGCGCCGCGGGGCTGATCGTCGTGCTCGGCACCGGACGGTTCGTGGAGGCGCACTTGTTCGAGACCTCTCCGCGTGATCCGGCAGTGCTGGCGCTGGCGGCGGTGGTGCTCGGCACCGCGGCGCTACTGGCCACGATCGTTCCGGCGGTGCGCGCTACGCAGGCCGATCCGCTCGCCGCCCTCAAAGCCGAGTAAGAACCTGCGCAAAGCCGGCGTATCGCCCGTAGAAATCGCCGCAGCCGCGTGGCGTATAGTGGGAGGAGGCCGCGACGACTTCAGTACCGTCATGCGGGGACCTTCAGTCCCGCGTATATCCGTGAGGTCGACACCGCGCTCAAGCGCGTGCTGGATCGCCAGGGCACCCCGCTCCCGGAGCGGGGCCTATGTCATCGTGACGATGATCTTGCCCTGGTGATCGCCGCTGGCGAACAGCCGAAGGGCTTCGGGCAAATCGGCGAGCTCGTACGATCCGTGGATCACAGGTCGCAGCTTGCCGGCCTCGAACAGCTCATTGATATAGGCGAGGTCTTTGTTGGGTTTCAATGCGACGATCCGCAGGTGTTTGTGATGAAGCCGCGACACGAACGGACCCAGAACCAGCGTTTGCAACAAGCGCGGGATGCTTCCGCCGACGGTGACATAGGCGCCGTCGGGGTTCAACGCTCGTGCGTAGGCAAATGATGAGCGGTTCGTCTTCACGTCGAGGATCAGATCGTAACGCTTGCCAGCCCTGGTGAAGTCTTGCTCGACGTAATCTATCGAATGGTCCGCGCCCATCGCTCGTAACATCTCGAGCTTTCCGGGCTTGTCCACAACGGTCACTTCGACGTCGTGAAGCTTGGCCAGCTGCAAGGCGAGTGTGCCCACGCCTCCGCCTGCGCCGTTCAGGAGAAGCTTCTGCCCGGACTGAATCCGACCCACATCGATGAGGCCTTGCACCGCCAGCATCCCTGCATGGGGGATGGCGGCAGCTTGCTCGAAGGTCATTCCGGACGGTTTGTGCGCAAGGGCGGTTTCCGGCACGCATGCGTGTTCGGCGAACGCGCCGAAACCGCTCGAGGACAGGTCGCCATGGACTTCGTCGCCCGGCCGAAACGACTTGACGTGTTCGCCGACGGCTTCCACGCGCCCGGCGATATCACAGCCGATGATCCGTACCTTCGGTATGACCAGCCCGTTGAAAATCCGATTGACGAACGGCTCACCCCGAAGCAGCCCCCAGTCCCAATCGTTGATCGACGCCGCGTGCACGCGGACCAAGACCTCGTTGGCCTTCGGCGTCGGCGTTGGCACATCCTTCAGCTCGAGGACGTCGGGCGTGCCATAGCGCTCCATCACCACGGCCTTCATGAGTGCGTCCTTTCGCGAGTGGAAGCCCAGGGAGCGTGTGAGCAATCCGCGTCAGACCGAGAGGCCGACGAGCGCGGCACTGTCGTCCCAAAGCGTCCGCGCCCGTTCGCCACTGCGCGCCATTTCGGAAGGGTCCGGCCAGGTCAGCCTTCCTCGTCGAAGTGCGGCGTACATTCGTCCGTTCGGCGGCGTCTCGAGGCGCAGACAACTCCGCCAAGACATCCGCGGCCGCGGTGCGGCTGTTTGAGACTACGGCTGAATCTGCGCAACGGCCAGCCCAGCGCCGTCCGGTTGGCGGCGCCGTGTGTGCCGCTCGTGGTCAATACGACGATCGCCCTCTCCGCCAGCGAGGGCAGCAGCAGGCGCAGCACAGGTAATGCGCAAGATGATTGACGGCGAATGTCGTCTTGTGACAACGACAGAAGGCCGTTTTGAGGGTGTGAGGGTGGGCGCCCGCACTGCGGGTACCGGGTTGTGCGGTCGATGAGGCGTGCGTCGACCGGCGCCTCGTCGAGCAGTGCCGTCGGGACATTAGCCGGAGCGACCCCCGCCGCTCTGTACGCCTCGCCGTGCGCGTGGTACGTTGGCCGCGGGATTCCGAATGGCCGCGGGATTCCGAACCCTGACCGATGGAGCGTGACCGTGACCGTTCGCTCACCCGGATGGGCCGTCGTCGCCCTCCTCCTCACGTGCTCGCCGAGGCTCGCGTCCGGCCAGGAACCGCGCGCCGAGGAGGCGCGGCCGATTCCGCCCGACCAGAACCTGCCGCCGCACGTGACGCGTCTGACCTGGTTCGGCGAACGCGCGGACTTCTCGCCGGACGGCGAGCGCGTGCTCTTCCTGTCGAAGACGTTCGGTGATGCGATGGAGGCCGAGATCGAGACCGGGATCATCCGCAACCTGACGGCCCACTACGCTCACCACGGCTACACCCGTGCGTTGTACCTCGCCAACGGCGACATCCTGTTGTCCGGTCCGACCGAGTTCGATCCCGCCGATCCCGGCGCTGCGCGGACGAACTCCTGGCTGTTCGTGCTCGAGCCCGGCAGCAACCGTCCGCCGCACCCGCTGGGCGTCAAGTGCGCGGAGGGCCCGGCCGTCTCGCGCACGACGCTGCGCATCGCGTGGTCGTACCGCGGCGCACAGTTCCCGGGCGAGATGCCGCGCGGGTCGTCCCAGATGCATGAAGGCGAGATCGCGTACGAGGAGGGTGTGCCCACGCTCATCAACCGGCGTCGTATCCTAGACAGTCGCGACCTTCCATTCGATGTCACGCTCGAGCCACAGAATTTCCGGCGGCCATCCGAGCGCGAGCTGATCTTCAGCGCCTATGACTACCAGGGGACGGAGGTCTTCGGCCTCGACCTCGAGACCGGCGAGCTGACCAACTACTCGAACGCGCCGGGCGTCTACGCCGAGCCGGAGGGCATCTTCCCGTCGGGCGAGTACACGACGATCGAATCGGACCTCCACGACCCTCGGGGCTGGGATTACGCCGACGTCTACAAGCTCGCCCTGGACGGCAGCGGCCGGACGGAACGGCTCACCCATTTCGCTGACGTTCCCACCTATCGGGCGTCCAATCCGGTCATCAGCGACGACGGCCGCTCCATGGCATTCCAGATGGGCCGCTCCGGCGTGGCGGCGGGCACGGGGTACGGCATCTTCCTCTACGATTTCGAGAAGGCGAAGGAGGGCGAGGTCTTGGATGCGTCCGAGTCGCCTCGCGAGGACGACCCGTGACGCCAACGCAGGGTCCGCGGTCGAGCGCGCATGACGACCCGGACTCAGCTGATCGAGTCCGCGCGAGTTTCGCTGATCAGCGGCTGATGCGAACGCTGGGGGCGGAGCTCACGGCCGTCCGCCGAGGCGAAGTCGAGATCGAGCTTCCGTTCCGCGTCGAGCTCACACAACAACACGGCTACGTTCACGCTGCGGCCATCACGGCCATCGTCGACAGCGCGTGCGGGTACGCGGCGCTGACGCTCATGGAGCCCGAGGTAGAGGTGCTGTCGGTCGAGTTCAAGGTGAACCTCCTCGCTCCGGCCGCCGGCGAGCGCTTCCTCGCTGTCGGGCGAGTCCTTCGATCCGGGAGAACCCTGACTGTGTGTTTGGGCGAGGTGTACGCCTTGCAGGACGCATCTCGCAAGTTGATTTGTGCGATGCAGGCGACAATGATCACATTTCGGCCCCCGCCATCCGCAGTCTCGGACGAAAGTGGCGCGTGAGTACCCTCGAGCAAGCGCGGTTCGGCCCGCCGTCGTCGGGCGTGCCTGAACAACGACGCGCCGAGAGGGACGTCTTGGGGTATCGAAAGTGAAACTCCGGCGGTGGTGACACTCGTTTGGAGGGATAGGCGATCACGCAAACGCTGGCGGCGCCAGTCGACTCCGATCCGTGGGCGGTGAGATGGAAGAAGAGGAACAAGAGGAACGGCCTTACAAGGAGGGGATCTCGTATGGCCTGTGGGCCGGCTGGCTGTTCGGCTTCGGCGGGCTGCACCGTATTTACCTAGGGAAATACGGGACCGGCTTTCTCTGGTTGGTCACGTGGGGGCTGCTGGGGATCGGTCAACTCTACGACCTGGCGACGATGCGACGGCAGGTGCGCGAACGCAACGTCCTGGCGAATGCCCGAAGGCCAGGGAAAGCTCGCGCGGAGGTCGCGACACCGGAGCAGAAACTGCTGGCAGCGGCGGAGCAGCAGGCGGGCGTGCTGACGGTGACGCAAGCTGTGCAGGCAACCGGACTGTCGTTCCAGCGTGCCGAAGAGGTGCTGCGGTCGATGGTGACCAGCGGGTACGTGGACGTGGACAACGAGCCGGAGAGCGGCGTGGTGATCTACCGATTCCCCGAGCTCGAGGGCCGGCGGCTGTCGGCGCGCCGGCACACGCGGAACCCCACCGACCGCTGAGCGCGAAGCCGGGCAGGTGCACCCGGCCGAACCAGTCGATCAGCGGACGCCGGCCCGCTCCAGTAGCACCTCGGCCAGTGCATCGAATCGGATCGAGCCCAGCCCGCTCGCCATGTCGTACCCGGGCTTGGCGTAGCAGCAGCCGAGGTCATAGACGTCATTGTTCCCGTCGACCACATCCCGGAACACGCGCATAGTCCGACAGCGTCCAACTCGTAC
>JBOHRM010000139.1:0-2138 GCA_050732715.1 Longimicrobiales bacterium | reverse complement strand
ACGCAGCACCGTCGAAGAAGGCGGTGCGAGTTGGCGTGATTGCCAGAGCCTCTGAGACGCGCGTACCTATGACGTTTCTTCCTTTGCTTGCCGAAGTGCATCGACACGGGCCTGCCATTCCTCCGGGGATGTGGCAGTAAAGCCGAACTGGTCGGCGGCAGCGCGTAGGACCGCATGGCCGAATGGCGTCAGATGGTACTCGAACACCGACGACTCGCCTTGCGTGTCGAGTTCGGCCACAGCCACCTCGGGAGTCAACTTCGGTAGCCGAGTTTCGAGCAGGCCACGATCGAGCATACGCGAAATCGTTGACCGGGTCCCCATTGTCGCAACTGCATCGCTATATGTCTTGATCCGAGGATGCTTGAATCCATTCGCCGCTCCGAAAAGGACAAGAATTTCGTCGTAGCTAAGAGAGCTAACCGCCTGTTGGACAGTCGCGGCTCGACGTACGTCGAGTTCTCTCAGTGCATCCACGAGTGCAGTTGAAAGCTGTTGGCGTGCGCTATCCGGATCACCTTCGGGAGTGTAGTTTCTGACTCGGATGCCAGCAACATCGAACAGAAGCCGTTCGTTATCCGAGCGAAACAGAAGCACTTCTTCGAGCAGACGAGTCGCATGAGCGATGCCTATCTCATACATCACGTTGCCGTTCCGGATGATGTAGTCGTCATGCCTACCGAGATACGTGATATCCGCGAATACGAGCCGTGCTCGTGAGATACCCTGGAGGATGTCGGTGAGAATCGAATCGCTGACGGTTCGCGCGTCCACCCGATGTGGTCGGAGAAGGCCATCGTGTCCCTTCACCGACCGAATTGCGGGTTCGATCACCTGCTTCCACCGCGTCTCAAAGCGTGGATCGAAGCTCATCGCGACAAAGACTTCATCCTCTCGAGGAAACGGAGGGAAGAGCTGGAAAGCATGGGCCGGGTACATTCAGGCCGCGTCCTTGAGCGCCTTCGCCACGATGTCCGGAATGCGGGCGATCACGCGCAGGTAGTTGCGGGCCGCCGCGTCCGCCATACGCTTGCCCTGTTCCCAATCCCGAAATGTCTGGTACGGGATGCCGTAGCGTTCGGCGAAGATCACCTGCGAGAGGCCGGTCGCCACGCGCGCGTTCCGCGCGGGTTCGGCGGTGCCAGGACGCCGTGCGTTATCCCAATCGATGTAATCGTCGAGTTCCTCGCCGGCCTCTTCCCTACGGTGGAATTCCTCGGCGCTAACCGTCTTCTTCCTCATACGTACCCGTTGGTGAAGGTACCGGGCGGAAAGTAATCTGCAGCCCAGCGCCCTGGCCACCTGGAGCGGCGAACCATCCTGCTTCTTCGGCTCGTGCCCGCAGATGTCACGGCGCACGCCGGTTGCGCGCTTCTTCGGCGGACGTCGCCCGGCCGTTGCTATCGCCTTCATCGCAGGAATCCGATCATGGCGCCCGTGGCGATCGCGAGCATTGCCGCGGTGTTTCCCGTTGCTCGACCGGAAAGAACCCGCACGCGTGCCCCGCAAAGCTGGTGGCAGCATGGTCGCGAGCCCGGCGATCGCGAGGATACCCGCGTCCGCGGGAAAGGTCACGGAATTGTGGATCGGCCTGGAACGGCAGTGAGCACGAATCACCTAAGCCGCCGGGGACCGATTACTCTGATCGGAGTACCTCCAGAGGATCGGTCCGTGCGGCCCGCCTTGCCGGCAGCCAGCTCGCCGCGAGCGCGACGACGAGTAGAATACCGATTCCTCCCGCAAGCGTGGCTGGCTGTCCGAGCTCGAGACCGCTGATCTTGCTCGCCAGTATCCGGCCAGCGGCCCAGGCGCCCGCGGTGCCGAAAAGGCAGCCGGCGACGGCCGTGGCGACACCACGACCCATCACTCGCAGCTCGAGCCGGCCAGGCGCGTCGCCGAGGGCGAGGCGAATACCCAGCTCACGGCGCCTGCGGCCAACGGCATACAGCAGCGTCCCGTACAATCCGCCTGCCATGAGCAGCAATGCCGCGGCACCGAACGTGGTGAAGAGCGCGGCGCTGAAGCGCGCCTGCGCCGTCGCCTCGCTCGCCCACTCGGTGAGTGGCTGGATGGTGGGAACCGGCACGTCGGGCTCAACGGACCAGACTGCATTGCGCAGCCGCCCGGCCAAGCCGGCC
>JBOHRM010000138.1:0-2946 GCA_050732715.1 Longimicrobiales bacterium | reverse complement strand
GTTCCGATCTTTCGGGGTGAGAAGCTGGCCGTCGATGCGATCGGCAGCGTGCCACGTTTCCGCTTCGAGGCGCCCGGCGTGCTCGGCGCCGCGCCACCTGCGGCAGGCTACCTGCTCGTGCTGGTCGTCGTCCTCAGCTTGGGCCTGCGGCGGCAGCTTCGGCGTTTCGATCGTCGTGTCTTGCGCCACTCGCCACGTGCGCGGCGCTCACGTCGGCTCGCAGCGGCGTCAGCCGGGGTTGGAACTCGGCCGCAGCTCTGACCGGGGAACGCTCGATGAACGGCGGGTCACCCACCGATGGATCGGGCGAGTTCGAGCCGACGGTCACCGGACGCGATCGAGCGCGTCGATTGAGAGTCAAAGTACGGCGCGGTTGGTAGGCGAGCGAGACAGGCTGAGACGATGGCAGGTGTCGCGTCGTAGCCCCATTAATGCCCTACCAGCCCAGTCAGTCGATTATCCCAGAGCACTCGGTATGGTCCTTCGATTCTCAGCCGCCGCGCGTCCGGGTGGCCGGGGTTGATCATGACGTTGTACTCGAACGGGCGTCCAGTGATTGCGGGCACTTGTAGGCACGCGGATCGCACGGCGTCGAACCAGGCATCGCCGACCTCGCGACTCAGCGCATAGTCCGCTGCTTCCCATCCGTCCGGTGCGTCATCGACCGTGACCAACTCCACGTCAACTCCGCGGGGAATATCGATGGCAATGCAATGATACGGTTCGCGGAGATCGAGGCGTTGCGCGTGAACGAGGATCTCGAGTAGCGCGCCTGCATAGCTGCCAGCCGTATAGACGACCGTACGTCCAGGGGAGTTCCAGCGTGCCCCGAAACGAGCGGCACCCGCGCCATCAAACAGTGGATGGATGGCGCGGGTCACACGATACACGCGCCGGATTGGAGGCAGTGCGGCCACGGACGGCTAGACGGGCAAACCGTATTCCATGCGCCACAAGATCTCCTCGATCTGACGGGCGCCGAGCTCCGTTCTGGCGGCATCGATGGGGCGATCACCGTCCAATTCCGGATGTGGGGCCGCCAAGAAGCGCCGCGCGTCCTGCGGGGATCCAAAGGCAGCCTCCGCGAGCGCCATCACGCGCGCCAGGCGCTCGATCCGTTCACCTTCTTCCGGCTTGAGGACTCTCGACCGACGTTTGAAGGTGGCCGGTGGGATGAGATCCGCCTTAAGGCGCGCGGCCTCTTTTGCGTCATCTGCAACATACGAGGTAACGGTTCCGAGCGAACGTTTCGGAAGGCCGTTCGCGACGGCACGACGGAGGTCGGTCGTCGATTTGATCCGTCGAAGGCCCAGGATGCGGGCTACGTGCGCGCTGGAGATCATCCGAGAGGTTTCCCACTGAAGGAGCATGGCTCAATCGAGCCTTAATCTAGCACCAAATGACCTGAGTGCAAGCCCGGCCCCCGGTTCGGTGCGAACGTCAGCGAGACGCAAACGACGGCCGCCAGGAACAGCACGATCGTCGGCCTTCGGTGTGAACCAGTTCGACCCCGCGACGGTCCTTGGGACCGACCTGCGCGGCCGCGTCAGGAGGCCTCGGCGCGTTCTCGAACGGCTTCGATTCGCACGCGAACCGGATCTATGCTCAGCTGCATGAGGAAGAGCAAATCCTCGCCGGACAAGTACGCGCGCACCTGCTCGGTCACCCGCCGCGCGGCCGCATCCGCATCATCTCCCGCCCGCGCCGCGGTTTCCACGGCTTCGACGAACGTGCGAATGTAGCCGGCCTGCCAGTCGAGCAGCGCGGGCGTGGCGGCATCGCCGTGGCCGACGTACAGCACGGTGTCGGGAGCGAACATTGCGCGCACGCGGTCCAGGTTCCGCAGCCACGCCTCGTAGTGTCCATCGGCCAGGTATCCGTGCATTCGATTGTAGACGACGTCGCCGACGAACGCGCGCGGCTCCTCGCCGTCCAGGACCCAGATGCTGTCGTGCGGCGATTCGCCCGGACCGAGGTCTACGACGCGGAATCGCACGTCGTCGAACGTCACGGTCTCGCCGTCCTCGACGGTCCGGTTCGGGAAGATCCGTTTGCGCGGCCATTCGTCGCCGAACATGGGGCCTAGGATCGTGTCCTTCACGGCGTCGTCGCGGCGGATGACCTCAGCCACACCCGAGGTGGCCAGGATCGGCACGTCGTCGCCGGCGACGAGCTCGGTGAGCCCGGCGTAGTGGTCCGGGTGCGCATGCGTCACGAGCACCGCGAGCAGCGGTTTGCCCCGGCGTTCCAGCCGTGCGCGAAGCGCGCGCGCATCGGACACGGTCAGGAGACTGTCGACGGCCACGACGCCGTTCGCCGTCTCCACCAGGTATGCGTTCACGGGGAACGCCTGCGCCTCGACGCGAAGAACGGAGGGCGCGCTATCCCGGCCGCTGCTCTTCTCCATGATCGTCCTCTCCCGAGAATTATTCTGGCGATGTTTTTGCCGACTAGCCGTGTGCCGGCCACCATCGGGATGCACGCAAGAAGCTGGTCCTATCCGAGGACTCCGGCAAGGTGAGGCGAGCGCCATCGCGTCCTCCTCGGGTAGCGCGTGACGGACGTAAGGAGCGACGCCGAGCACGGGCACCCGTGCGTTGGGCGAGGTCATCGGGTGCGGGTGGGAGCAGGGCCGCGTCGCCACGAAAGCGGTTGACGATGAATCCGCGTACGATGTCGACCTTGTTTGGGACGGCGTCTGGTCCGTGCGCACCGCCGAGGTCGCCGACGGGTGGAGCGTCGAGATGGCGATACCCTGGGCGACGTTGCGCTACCCGCCGGGCGGGGCCCCTTGGCGCGTGAACTTCGTGCGCACGGTTCGCGGCGTTGGCGAAATGAGCAGCTGGTCGGCGTGGCCGCGCGCGTTCGGCCCGTATCGCCTCGAGTACGGCGGCGACCTGGTCGGGCTCGAGCCGCCACCACCGACCGCGAAACTGCGTGTACAAC
>JBOHRM010000137.1:0-6668 GCA_050732715.1 Longimicrobiales bacterium | reverse complement strand
CTCCCGGACCGCTTGCCCCAGGAGCGCGAGCACGGCGGCGACGGCCTCATTGCCTTGCTGCGCGCGTTCACGCACGACGCCGAACACGAGCGACGGAACCGGGCGCGCGCTGTGCTCGGCGGCCGCGTCCGTTGGATCGGCGCGACCCGGACACCCGACCCGGCGCTCGCCGAACGACTCGCCCGATTGGCCGATGTCGGTGCAATCGTTCCGAATACCTTGATCCCGGAGGCATCATGAACGATCTGCTCGCCGCTACCGTCCATGAGCTCGGCAACGCCGGTTGGGCCGCCTTTCAGGCCTTGAACACCCGTCTTCCAGAGCGAGAGTCGCCCGCGCCCGACTGGGCGCCCGGCCCGCTGCCCAAGAGCCGACAGCGCACGCGGCCGCCGCTCGGCTGGCCCCGCGAGACCGACTCGCTGTGTCCGCGTTGTGTGATCGATACACGAGATCGCATCCTCGAAGGCGAGCAGGATCTCGCCGACCTGGTCAACGGCCACGTCGGCGAGATCCGCGCGACCATCCTCGAGGAAGGCGGCCAGCTCGTGATCCGCAAGACGTGCCCGCAGCACGGCACGTTCGAGGACCTGCTCTCGATCGACCCCGAGTTCAGCCGGATCATCGAGTCCCGCTTCCCCGGTCGCGACTTCCGCACGCTCGGCGATGAGCTGATCCACCGGCACGGCAGCTCGACGATCAAGTACGGCCGCGGCGCGGTGCTGACCATCGACCTGACCAATCGCTGCAACATGATGTGCAACCCGTGCTTCATGGACGCGAACCAGGTCGGTTACGTGCACGAGCTGACACTCGACGAGATCAAGCAGATCCTCGATGACTCGATCTCGTTCAAGCCGCGCCGGCAGATGTCGGTGCAGTTCTCGGGCGGCGAGCCGACAATGTCGCCGCATTTCCTCGAGGCATGCGCCTACGCCAAGGAGATCGGCTACTACTCGGTGCAGGCCGCGACGAACGGGCTGCGCTTCGCGCTCGAGCCCGAGTTCGCCTACCAGGCGAAAGAAGCCGGGTTCGATATGGCGTACTTCCAGTTCGACGGCGTGACGAACGAGGCGAACCAGCACCGGCACATCACGAACCTGTTCGACGCCAAGCTCATGGCGATCGAGAACCTGCACGCCGCGGGCATCGACATCACGCCCGTCACCACGGTGGTCAACACGATCAACAGCGAGCAGGTCGGACCGATCCTGGATTTCGTGATCCAGAACAATAATCGCATGGGCGCGGTATCGTTCCAGCCCGTGTCGTTCACCGGCCGTGACGAGGGGATCACCGACGAGGACCGCCGCCGCCAGCGCTACACGATCTCGCACCTGGCGTACGAGCTTCAGCGCTACACCGGCGGCCGCATCGACCCCTACCGCGACTGGTTCCCGCTCGGCGCCGCCGGCGCATTCGCCGCGCTCGCGGATCACATGCGCTCGCTCAACGGCCCCGACGGCCCCACGTTCGGCGGCATCTCCTGCTCGTGCCACCCGAACTGCGGCTCGAGCGTGCTGCTCGCCGCGAACACGAAGACGAAGGACTGGGCGCCGATCACGCAGTTCTTCGACGTCGAACGGTTCATGAAGGACATCGAGGTGATCTGCGACACCGCGCGCGGCCGCAACACGACGCTCGTTCAGATCGGGCTCTCGTTCCTGCGCAACTTCGACGAGCGCAACGCGCCGGCAGGGATGACGCTGCGCGAATTCATCCGCCTGTTCAACAACAAGACTGGCGGCTCGATGACCAGCGGCGGGCGCAGCCGCAAGACCGACTGGAAGATCATGTGGATCGGCGGCATGTGGTTCCAGGACCTGTGGACCTATGACTTCCGCCGCACCGAGATGTGCGTGATCCCGTACGCCACGCAGGAAGGCGAGATCTCGTTCTGCGCCTACAACACCGGTGTGGGTTGGCGTCAGATCGTCGAGAACATGCACATGGTCGCGAGCACGCGCGATTGGTTCAGGACGCGCGGCCGCCATCAGATCTACGCCGGCAACCGGTCCATGACGCTGCCCGGGCAGAACGGCAACGGCACCGGCAGCAGGCACAAGCGGTCACTGCCGGTGCTCCAGGCCGCGGCGCACTGAATCGAACGTTATCGCCTGGGACGCGAACAGCATTCAATCGCGGAGTGCGCAGAGGAATCGGAGGACGCGGAGGTTGGTGGGGATCGATTCACCTCCGCGGCCCTCCGTCGTTTCTCTGCGATCTCTGCGATTGAAATCTGTTCTATCACCGCGAGCCGGCCGTTGCCTGGATCGTGAGCGCGGAGCGGGATCGGTCGACCCACGCGCTCTCGCCGAAGTTCGACGGCACGAACGCGGGCCGAGGCGTCGTGCCGGGGTGGCTTTGATACGCCACGGGGTCGCGCATGTCGCGGACCGCGCTCATGACTCGCCGCGCGATCCACGTCTGGCCGCGTAGCACGAGCTGGGCGAGCTGCGCGACACCCTTCCAGCTCATCAGCTGCGCCCGTGTGTCCGCGAGCCGGTAGAGCCGCGCGAAACGCTCGTAGAAACGTTCCGGGCCGAGCTTCGCCGGCAGCACGAGATGCATGACGTCGAATAGGCCGTAATCGGTCGTGGTGATCTGTGACTTCATCGTCTCCCATAGCTCCGTGCCGGGCAGCGGAGTCAGCACGGAGAACGTGGGGTTGGGCAGGTCGAGCGCCTTCACGAACCGCTCGAGCCGGTCGAAATCCTCCTCGCCCCACGCCGGGTCCGTGATGAGTGATGTCATCGGGGTGATGCCGCATGCCCTCAAGATCTCAATCGCCTTGAGGTTCGTGTCCGCGCCGCCTTTTGTCCGCTTGCGCACAGAGTCCAGCCCGTCATCATCGACCTTCTCGACGCCGAGGAAGATCGTCTTCAAACCGATCTCCTTCCACAGCTTGAACAGATCGCCGTACTTCACGACCAGATCGGCGCGCGTCTCACAAACGAAATCCATCTTCAGCCCGGTCGCGCGGATCTCGAGCGCGAGCTCCTCATAGGCGTCCCGCTGGAGGAACGCGATGTCATCGGTGAAGAACACATGCTCTTCGCCGAGCTCACGCACGCGGATCAGATCCTCGACGATGCGCTCCGGCGAGCGCCGCCGCGCGCGCCGCTGATAGAAGACCCAAATGCTACAGAAGTTGCAGTCGAACGGGCAGCCGCGCGACGTCTCGACGCACGCTGAAGGCGATGCCCACGCATGATGGTACCGGTGACGGTATCGCTTTGACAGCAGCCGGTCCGGCAGCGGCAGCTCATCGAGGCTCTTGGGCCGCCTGGGCAGCTGGAAGTTGTCCATATTGTCCAGAGTGCGGACGCCTGGGACCGCGCCCGGCTCGCCACGGCGGTCGAGTGTGTCCGCCAGCTCGAGCGCCGGCCCCTCGCCTTCCGCGATCACCACGGCATCGACGGGCGAGCCGGGGAACAGAAAGTCTCCGGGGATGAGCGACGCGTGGTGGCCGCCGACGAATACGAACGTGCGCGGCCTCGTGTCTTTCACGAGCTTCGCCGTGTGCAGCGCCGAATAGACATCGGTCGTGAAACCGCAGGTGATGCCGACGGCGCCTGGCTCGGCCGACTGGAGGTGCGCGGTCAGGGCGCGTGGCTCGTCGAGGCGCAGATCGACCAGGTGGACATCGTGCTCGTGCCGGCGCAGCGACGCACTGATGCATTCGAGGCCGAGGGGCTCGACCATGAGCACCTTGGCGAAGCCGAACCGAGTGCCCTGGGCAGGCTGGACGAGTGTCACGCGCATGGTGGTGCTCCGGTGGCGAGGAGAACGGTCCGGGCGCTGAGTTCGCCGAATTCCATCCGATCCGCGGCGATCGCGGGTGTCGCGCCGACGGAGACGGCGCCGTGCCGCTCGAGGATCACGAGCCCGGCGCCCTCGGCCACGGCGGCGCCGACCGTATCGGCGAGCGCTTGCGAGCCGGACGCGGCGAACGGGACGACGCGTACGCCGCCCAGCACGGCGACCGCCTCGGGCAGGATATCGGCGATGTTGAGGCCGCGGATGCCGGCCGCGGTCAGCGCCGGCGCATGGGTGTGGATGACCGCGCCCGTAGTGCCGCTGGCGAGGTAGCAGGCGCAATGCATGGCGAACTCGCTGCTGGCCTCGTCACGCTCGGCGGGGCCTGCGTCGAGCCGCAGCCGGCACAGGTCCGCGGGCGAGTGTCGCGACTTGTTCGCGCCGCGCCGCGTGATCAGCACGCTGACGCCATCCCGGCAGCGCGCTGAGAGGTTGCCGCTGGAACCGGCATTCAAGCCGGCCGCGCCGAGGCGCCGGCCGTAGTAGGCTAAAAGCAGGCGGAGTGCGTCGTCGCTGATGCTGGCGGCGGGCTCGATCAGTGCGCGGCGGACGGGTCCGGCCATGAGGCCATAGTGGCCGAGATCCGAAACGAGCCGCCGCGCCCCGATGAGCGAAGCATTCAGCATTGGGGCGACCCGGGTTCGCTAATCCGACTATATCATAACAGCCGGAACGCACGTATGCATGTTTCCTGCCGGCTCACTTCGTGCGGGTTCCGGGTTCCGGGTTTCGAGTTTCGGGTGTCGAGTTTCGCGTTCGAGGTCGGCAGCGTATCAGCCAGGAGCAAGACGGCTGCTTCCAGCGTCTCGACCGAGGAGGGGCAGCGGGGCAACCCGGAACCCGGAACTCGGAACCACTCAGATATACTTGTGGAACAGCTGTGCGCTCACCCCCGCCACTGGGCGGTGCTCCTTGAGCTCGGTGAGGTATCGCTCGACCGCCATCGCGGCGGTCGTCGCGTCGCCGACCGCGGTGGTGATCTGGCGCACGAGTTGTGAGCGGACGTCGCCGACGGCGAAGAGCCCCGGTGCCGTTGTTTCCATCCGGTTGTCCGTGACGAAGTATCCGCCCACGTCGTGCCGGATATGATTCGACGTCACGAGCGCCGTGTTCGGCTCGAATCCGATGAACACGAACAGCCCGGTGACGTCGAGCTCGCGCGTCGGACCCGCACCGTTGAAGTCGTACTCGCCCGAAGGCGATCTCGTGCCCTGGAGAACCAGCCGCTTGAGACCGGTCGCGTCACCCTCGGCGCGTTTCACCACCGTGTCCAGCAAGACGTCGATCTTCGGGTTTCGCAGGACCCGCTCCTGGATGATCTTCTGCGCGCGGAACTCGCCGCGCCGGTGGATCAGGTACAGCTTCTCGACATACCGCGTCAGGAAGTCTGCCTCCTCGAGCGCGGCATCGCCGCCGCCGACCACCGCGATCGTCTCGCCCTCGAAGAACGCGCCATCACACACGGCGCAATAGCTCACGCCGCGCCCCGCGAACTCCATTTCGCCCGGCACGCCGAGCTTGAGCGCCGTGCCCCCCGCCGAAAGGATCACCGTCGGCGCCTCGTAAACCGCACCCGACTCGGTCTCGACGCGCCACCGGCTCCACGGATCATCACCCTCGCCCTCCGCGATCCGCGTCACCGCCTCGCCCTGATGGATCTCGCTTCCAAACCGCTCCGCGTGCTGCGTCATGAGCTGGGCCAGCTCCATGCCCCCTACGTGCGGGAAGCCCGGATAATCCTCGATATCCTTGGTATTCAGCAGCTGTCCACCCGGCAGGCCACGCTCGAGCACCACCGCCGAGACCTTCGAGCGCGCGGCATACAGCCCTGCCGTCAGACCCGCGGGACCGCCACCCACGATGATCGTTTCGTAATGTTTCGTCATCCGTCTCATGCCCTCTAGTGGTCCGCCAATGAGGTAATGACGATGCCGAGCGCGCCGAAGCGCGCGCGGAACAAGGCGCGACGAGGAAGCATAGCCGGCGCTCCGTGACCGAGGAGCAACGATGCTCCGCCCATGCACGGGCGCGCGTAGGCCGTCAGAACCTCGTGTTGGCGGGCCACTAGATTCGCGGGCGCTGACAGCCACGCGCCCACCCCTCAGGGGGCTCGCCGGTGCCTCCGTCAAATCGACACCGAACCTAGAAGGTTCCCCCCGGAACCGGGAGCCACCCCCCGGATCCACCTACGTCGACCGCACTCAGCTCAGTCGTGCCAGCCGAACAGCACTCGCTCGAGCTCTTCCTTGTGCTTCGTCTCATCCGCGACCAGGCTCTCCAGCTCTACGCGCAGACCCACGTCCCCGATCGCCTCCGCTTGCTTGATCCGCTGCGTGTACCGCTCGATCGTATCCTTCTCCGCTTGTAGCGACAGCTGCAACATCTCCCGGTTGTCCTCCGTCAGCGTCACCGGCGCCGGCGTCGTCGTAGGCGTGCCGCCCAGCGCCACGATCTTGTGCGATAGAAATTTCGCATGACCCAGCTCGTCCTCGATCTCCCGCTCGAGAAACCTCGACAGCTCGGGCCGCAGTGGACCTTGCACCATCCGCGAGTACAACAGGTACGAGATGATCGCCGTGTACTCGTTCGCCAGATCCTCGTTCAGCCCATCGACCAGCGCCTGCCTTGCCGAATCCTGTGCCATGACCATCCCATCCTCCCTGAGGGTTTGAAAGGCGTTTGCGCCTAACAATAATAATTCTCGTTAAGGAAACAAGGCCCGTGACGTCCGACCGCGATCGCGACAGGGCCCGCCGTTCGTCGTATCGAGACTCAGAGGTTGGCCGGTTTGACTGCGGGCGGGCCGACGAAGCGTTCGACCTCTTCGACGACGCGGCGGGGCTCGATGGGTT
>JBOHRM010000136.1:0-7946 GCA_050732715.1 Longimicrobiales bacterium | reverse complement strand
GTCGCTGCTGAGGCGCAGCACCCGCACGTCGTCGAGACCCCAGGCCTCGCGGGTTGCGGCCAGGTGATTCTCGAGTTGGGGCGCCTCGCGCGTCAGCTCGGTCGGCGCAACGATCAACTGTTGTACGGCGAGTGGCACGAGCCACAGACCGATGACGGCGAGCAGGCCGAGCGCGGCCGCCGATGGCACGGCGAAAAGCGCGAGCCGCTGCCTGAGCGCGCCATAGATCGTCAGCCCCGCGGCGATGAGCGCGCCGACGGCGAGCACGCGCAACGCCGGCAGCCGCGCGTGCAGGTCTGTATAACTCGCGCCGAGAAGCGGCCCCGTGGTCGAGTAGAGCAGCTCCGGGATGTTCACGAACCAGAGGCGCAGCGCGATCGTCGTGAACAGCAGGGCGATGAGCGCGGCCAGATGCACACCGGCCGACTTTTCGAGCCGTACCCGCGGCTGCACGACAAGGTCGCCGCGCAGCACGTACAGCGACACGGTCAGCAGCAGCGCCGTGACCACGAGCGTGAGCAGCATGCCCACGCCCATGGCGAGCGCGGGCAGCGTGAAGACGTAGTAGCCGATGTCGCGGCCGAAGATCGGGTCGGTGACGCCGAACGGCAAACGGTGCACGAACTGCTGCGCGGCCAACCATGCGCGCGAAGCGCCGGCGGCGAGCACGAACGCCAGAATCGCCGCGGCGGGGAGCGCGAGCCGCTGCACGGTGCTCGGCACCTGAACGGGCGGCAGCTCCGGCGACAGGCGAATGCGCAGCGGATAGGGCACGACCCCCCGCTGCGCGTAGCGAACGGTTCCGGCGAGGAACGCGAAGGCGAGGGTGAAGATGCCGAGGAAGAGCACGGCACGCGTGCTCAGCTCCGTCGCGAACACGCGTACGTAGCCGATCTCGCGGAACCAGAGCCAGTCGGCGTAGAGACGGCTGCCGTTCGACGCCAGCGCCAAGAGCACCAGCGCCAGTGCGAGCAGCACGATCGGCAGTGCGCGCCGGTTCAGCAGGCGGCGGAAGGGGACCATCTTAGAACAGCACTTCCGGCTCGCGGCGTTTTAGCACGAACAGGCCTTCCTGCAAGCTCGTGACAATGACCGTGCCGCTGTCGAAGAACGGATAGTTGCTCCACGCGCCGCTGAAGCCCGGACCCTCGAGGTGCGGCGACGTGTCGAAGTGACCGGCCTCGCGCGGGTTGAGCGGATCGCTGATGTCGAGCACGTGCAAGCCGTACCGATAGTTCGCCTGGTACACGAGGTTGTCCTTGACGTACAGGTTGTGCGCGCTGGCGGGCATCGAGCCCATGAACTCGCGCGCGAGCAGCGGGTCCTCGAGGTCGCTCAGGTCCCAGACCAACGTCCGCGTCGTCTCTACGTTGCCTCGGATGACGTCGCTCTCATCATCCATGAAGAAGAAGCGATGGTCGTTGGTCAGCCAGCCCTGGTGCAGGTACGCCGGGTTCGGGTGTGACGCGCGCGCGACCAAGACGGGGTTCGACTTGTCGGTCACGTCCGCGATCGCGAACGCGTCCGCGTTCGACATCAGGCAGATCTCGCGGCCATGGTAGCGTTCGTCCGGGCCGCGATAGATCGCGCATTGCACGTCGTGCGTGCTGCGCTGGTCGCGGAAACAGCCGACGAACCGCGGGTTGAGCGGCTCGCGGATGTCGACCATGTGCAGCCCACCGCCGCACGTATCGCCGCCGCCGCCCGAGCCGACCAGGTACGCGAAGCCGGTCTCCTCGTTGATCGCGATGTTGTGCACGCTCGCGACGCGCGCGTAGTGCGCGTCCGGCTCGAACAGTGCGGGCATCTGGCTGACGTCGCGCAGGCGGTGCAAGTCGAAGACCTGCATGCCGTGGTCGCCGGCGCCGTCCGCGACGATGAACGCGTGGTCCTGGTAAACCTTCATGTCGCGCCACAGCTGCGAGGGCGGCGTGTCCGGCGTCTTCGGCAGGTCACCCACCAGGACCGGGCTGACCGGCTCCGTGATGTCGACGAACGAGGTGCCGTCATTGCGGCCGACGAGCGCGTACTCGCGACCGGTCTCTGGATCGGTCCAGCCCCAGTTGTCGTTCGTGCGGACGCCCCGCGCGTGATCCGGCGCGCGCAACATCGAGTTCGGCACGAACGCGAGCAGCTCGACGTCGGCGCACTCGAACGGACCGACCCGGCCGTCTTCGCAGCGCCGCTCCTCGCCGGTCAGTGGCTCGAGCGCGTCCGGGGCACTGACCAGTGTGCCCGCGTCTCGCCAGTCGCCGCCCGAATCACGCTCGTAAACGTACACGCCGCCGGCCTGATGGTGCATCCCCGTGGCGGTGACCGTCGCAATGCCGTTGCCGGCGACGATGCGATCGCCGAAGCCGTCGCGCGTGACGGTCTCCGTGAGCCGGATCGCGCGAGGCGAGTCGGGCAACGGCGCACCGGCCCGGCCGCGGTAGACATAAACGGTGCCGGTCTCGAGGCCTTGCGGCGCGGGCGCACCCACCCAGACGTCGGCGCCGTCAAGCGCGATCGCGCTGCCGAATCGATCTCCGGTAATGCTGTCCGGAGCGGTGAGCCGCGCTTGCTCGGTCCACGCGACACCGTCCGGGTCGCCGCGGTAGATGACCACGGTGCCCTGGCCGTCATCGCCGCCGGGCGCACCGATCAACGCCGTGTCGCCGTGGAGCGCGATCGCGGCGCCGAAGCTCGCGTTCGGCTCGGAGCCCGATCCCAGAACGCCGGCCTCACGCCAAGCGCCGTCCTCGAGACGGAACTTCAAGACCCGGCCGGCGCCCTCGATCGCGGCCGCGCCACCATCGCCGCTTCGGTTGGGTGCGCCGATCAACGCCCGGCCGCCGGCGATCGCGATCGCGGCGCCGAACAGATCGCCCGGTACCGCGTCCGCCGGCTCGATTCGCGCGCGCTGCACCCAACGACCCTCGGCGGTGCGCTCCACCGCGTAGACGAACCCGGGCCTCGGCTCCTGCGCACCACGACGACGAGGGCCGCGACCCGCACGCGCCACGGCGCCGCGCTCTCCGACCAGCAGCCAATCGCCGTCCACGGCGAGCGCGATGCCGAACTCCCTGCTGCAATAGCCGTATTGGTCGCCGCAGCCCGGGTCGGGGCCGGTCACACCGTCGATGGTGAGGACATCGGCGGCCGCCCAGCTCTCGCCGTCCCGCTCGAAGACGTGGATCCGGCCGCCGCGCTGGCCGATGAAAAGCGTGTTGCCCGTGGCGGCGAGCACGGTGCCGAAACCGTCGGCACGCGCCGAATCCGGCGCACGCAGCTGTCCGGATTCCTGCCACTCGCCGCCGGTCTTGCGGTAGATGTACACGGTGCCGGGGCGGAAATGGTTGTTGGGTTCGGCGACGATCAACTCGTCCTCGCCGACCACGACGGCGTTGCCGAACGCGCTCGACTGCGCGAGGCACGGCGCCGCGGCCGCGAGCAGCACCACCAACGGCGCCACGCTGTGAAAGGAACGCATTGTTACCCTCCGGGCAGGACATCGAACGGCCGCGCCGGGCCCCTGGGCAGCGTGACCTCTTGCGGCTCTCGCCATCGTGCGAAGGTACGGAGCGCCGTGTGGCAGGGTCAAGCATGAGCGCGTGCTGGAGATGACCACGCGCGAGGTTCAAACAGAATCAATCACAGAGAACACAGAGGCTCGGGGAGGGCGCCGAGCGACGGATCACTACCCCTTTGCGGCCCCCACGCTGGGGGAGCTCCTGGCCGGGCCGAACCTCTGCGTCCTCCGATGTCTCGGCGGCCCTCGGCGATTGAATTCCGTTCCCGTGACTACTCGATGATCCACTCGGCCCGGCAGCCGGGCGGCGCGGAGACGGGGTTGCAGCGTGCGGGACGGCCCTGCGCCTGCGGCAGCGTGACGATGTAGCCGGAGCCGAACGGGCTCGGCTGGGGATAGTCGGTGCTGACGAACTGGGCGCCGCTGCCGAGTGCGGCCTCGCGGCGCGTCGTCTCGCCGGTGCGCGCCTCGTGCAACGGGATGTCGGACCGCGTTCGCACGAGGTAGCCTTGCTCGACGTACGATCGGATCAGCTCGCCGTCGTCGATCGCCTCGTTCATCTTGATGAAGCCGGCCGTGCGCTCGCCGGGCGGCGAGCTCGTGAACATGACTCGGGCCTCGAGATCGGGGTGGTGGCGAAGGTACTCGTCACGGTGCGCACTGGTGTTGTCCAGCGCGAAGAGCACCTTGCCGCGCGATTCGCCGATCGTTGGCCAACCGCGCTGTTGGATCGCTTCGTCGAGCGAGCCGTAGTCGCCGCGCACGTTGTCCGGCATGATGAGGTGCTCGCTGCCGAAGACGCCGAGAATCTCGGCGTCGAGCGCGTCCAGCTCGAGTGCACCGACCGGCACGGGCTGCGTGAACTCGTGGCCGAGCGAGTCCTCGAGGACGCCATCCTTCACCTCGACGAGGATCATCACCGCCAGGTGCCGCGGGTTCGACAACGACCAATCGCGGACCTGCTCGAGACACACGGTGAGCGTGGGACAGCTCGATCGGTAGTCCAGGTCCTGGACGTGCAGGACCTTGTAACCGGGATGCGTCATACGCTCGTCCTCGAGCATCGGCGGCGCGCCCTCGAGACGCCGGCCGATCGGCCGGAGGTAGTGGCTGCCTTCCGGGTCCGCGAACACGTCGAGCTCGAACTGACGGATGTTCAGCGCGCCGAGCTGCTCGATGAGCGGGCGGTGCGTATACCACCATTCCGGCTCCCAGTCCGGCGCGATCGAGTCAAGCGCCTGGCGCAACGCGGCCGTCGGCTGCTGATGATAGCTGTTGTGCGTGCCGAGGACCTGCACCTGGTTGATGCGCAGGCAGTCATCCGCGTTGCCCGCGTGCAGCGTGCCGCACGCATCGCCACCGGCGCACGCCACCTGCACCAGCGCTAATCCCACGAGAAGCCGTGGGACCTGAGCCGCAACTCCACCGCAAGTGCCACGGCGCATGGCAGGAGTTCTCTCGCAAAGGCGCCAAGGGCGCGAAGGGAACGCCAAGAGGGGTTGGGTGGCTTTGCGGATCCTTGGCGAGCTTAGTGGTCGAGTTCGCAAATACGGCAACGTATCGAACGCCGATGCATCCCCGCTGGCTGCGTTGCTCGGTGCTCGACATAGCCCCGTTATGCCTTCGGCCTCGCGCCTTGCCAGCGGGGCGCCTCGACGCCCGAAAACGTCACCGTACTTACGAACTCGACCACTTAGCGCCTTGGCGAGAAAATTCCCTGCCGGCGTCAACGCTTCATCCGTCGCTGCCGCCGCGCTTTGAGGCATTGAGAGCCGACTAGAAGGCATATTTCGCACCCACCGCGAGATAGAAGCCGTTCCCCTCATACCGTGATTGTCCGTAGTCGCGATTCACGCTGTACTGGAACGTGCGCGTCACGGGATCGAAGCTTTCGATGTTGTAGAGCGACTGCGTGTTGATGATGTTGTCCCGGCCGCCTCGTGACCTGTCGAGCAGGTTCAGTACGTTGAACGCATCGATGTTGAAGATGAAGCGGTGGCCACCGATGAGCTCGACCTCGTTCGTGAGCCGGAGATCGACCACGGTGCTCCATGGATTGATGCCGCCGTTCGGTTCCGCGTAACTGCCGAAATTGTCGCGTAGATACTCGGCCGCGTTCGGATGCGCGTTCTCGAGCACGTAGCGCATGTCCTCGACGAACTGGTCTCCCTGTAGCTGGCGCGTGAACGGGTCATCGGGGTCGAAGATGTACGCGGCATAACCGAGATGCTCGCGGATGCGCGTGGCGCTGATGTCGTAGGGAGCGACCACAGCGGAGAACCGGCCGTACTGCCGGATGTTTACGAACGCGCCAAGCTGCCAGCCGTGGAGCTCGGGCGACGTGACGTTCAGCAGGAGCTTGTGCCGGAAATCGTTCGGCGAGTGCGCGTCGTTGATGAACGAGTAGTCATCGAAATACGACGCGCCGACGAACCGCTGGTCGTCTTCGTTGCGGAACCGCTCGGCGCCGCGCGAGTCGTTCAACGTATAGCTGGCTTGGATGCGGCCGCCGCCGGCGAGCGCGATCGCACCGTCGAGCACGAGCGTCCTCGAGCGCGTGCTGTATCCGTTCGTGTACATCAGCGCGTCCGAGAACTGGTCCGACCGGCGCGCGGCTGTCTGGCCGTCGATCAGGCCGGCGGGGAGGTAACCCTCCCGGCCGCCCTCGCCCTCGACCGTGAACTGCACCTCGTCGGGCAGGTTCACGTTCTCCATGACGTGCATCCGCGAGGTGTGCGTGTAGTACGCGCTCGCGCCGACGCGCAGCCAGTCCGTGAGATAACGGTGATAGCTCGCGTGTGCGCGGAACGAGCGCGGCATCTTCAGGTCCTCATCGAGGAACCGGACCACCTGGGCGGCGCTGCCTCTGCCGAGGTCCTCGTCCGTGAGCCCGTTGCCGGGGATCGTCGAATAGTCGCCGTCATAGGCCGCGTAATCGGGTGTGGGCAGGGTGATGGGCGTGCCATTCGCGTACGTGTCGCCGCGTGAGACGTCGACGCCGGTGAACCGGATGCCGTTGTCGATCATCGAGTAGATGTACGGCCGCGTGACCGTCTGACCCATGAACAGGCCGGCGCCCGCGTTGATGATGTCGCGGCCGCGGCCGCCGACGTCCCAATGCACGTTCAGCCGCGGCTGGATGTTCGTGAAGTCGACCGGGTTCACGTCGTTCCGGTAGCCGAGCTCCTGCTCGAGCACGGGGTTGTGGTCCGCGGCGGTGCTGAATACCGCGACGTCGTAGCGCAACCCGATTGTCGTCTCGACGTGCGGCACGATCTCACGCGTGAGCTGTGCATACGCCGACAGCTCGAGCAGCCCCGCCTCGACCGGGTCGACCAGCTCCTGACCCGGGTTCGTGTGCTTCCGTGTGTACCGATCGGGCCGCATGTTCTCGAACGCTTCGATGCTGTAGAAATCGAAGCGGCCCTGCGTGTCGTGCGTGTAGATGCCCTTCGATAACGTGTACATGTTCTCGGTGCCGATCACGATGTCGTTGCCACGCCACCGGAACCGCAGGTTGTCGGTCAGGCTGAACGTGCGCGCAATCTGCGTCTCCGGCGTCCAGCGGTTGTAGCGCGGCATGAACGTGAAGTCCTCCATCACGCCGTCCACTTCGGACTGTGCGATCACCCACAGCTGTGGGTGCCGGCCCGTCGTGATGCGGTTGCCGCGATTGTTGTCGAAGTAGCCGAAACGCAGCTCGTTCAGCAGAGTCGGCGAAAGTTGGGAGCGTAGCGCGACGAGCGTGTTGCTGCCTTCGTTCGTGAAGTCGTACGACGCCGAGAGTGTGCCGTATCGGCCGATGTCGCTGTTGTTCATGTTCGGCCGGCTGAAGCTGTCGAAGAACGTCCTTGCCGTCAGCCGGTGCCGGTCGCTGATCTGCCAGTCGATGCGCGCAAAGTAGGTGTCGAGCGTCACATCGCGCTGGAAGAAGCCGATCTGCTGCTGATCGGCGTCGATGCCGTACTGCGCCGCGGCGGCGAGCAGCCGCTCCATGTCCTCGCGCGAGACCCGGTGGCCTTCGTTGCTCTGGTAGAAGCTGTCATCCGTGCTCTGCGCCCACATGTCGAACTGCTCGGTGAACCGTTCGCCGTCATAAGCGACGAAGAAGTGCAGCTTGTCACGGATGACCGGCCCGCCGAGTGAGAAGCCGCGCTGCGATTTGGTCTCGCCCGCGACGTCCCGGCCGAGCAGGTCCTGGCGCGCGGCCAGCCGCTCGTCCTGGTGGAAGCCGAAGACGCTGCCGTGGAAATCGTTCGTGCCGGAACGCGTGACCGCGCGAATGCCGCCGAACGCGCCGCGGCCGTCGGTCACATCATACGAATTCGTCACGACCTCGAACTCGCGCAGCGCCTCCATCGACAGCTTGTACGGCGAATCGCCGGCGCCTCCGAACGCCGCCTCGCGGGCGTTCACGCCGTCGATCATGATCGAG
>JBOHRM010000135.1:0-4835 GCA_050732715.1 Longimicrobiales bacterium | reverse complement strand
GCTCGCCGCCGGCCAGCAGCGTGCCGCCGAGGTACGGCGGATATCCGGGATCGGGCAGGATCGTGACGTCGCCCGGCTCGACGAAACAGAACGCGACGTGCGCGATGCCATCCTTCGAGCCGATGATCGGCAGCACTTCGCGGAACGGATCGAGCGTGACGCCGAACCGCTTCGCCATCCACGCCGCGATCGCCTCGCGGTACGCCGGCAGGCCGAACTGGAACGGATAACGATTGAACGCCGCCTGGCCCGCGGCTTCCGCCAGCGCGCGCACCGCCGCCGGCGGTGGCGCGAGATCAGCATCGCCCGCGCCGAGATCGATGATATCCACGCCCTTCCCCGCAAGCTCGCGCTTGATCGCGGGCACGTCGGCGAGCGGATACGTCGGAAACCTGCTGAATCTCTCCGCTAGGCGGATCGTGCGTCGAGTTTGCGAGTTCAAAGTGCTCACGAGATCGAGGGTTGGGGAAGTTCGGGTTTCGGGTTTTGGAAGTTCTGGGTTTTAGGGTGTACGTGTACGTGTAGGGGTAGGCGTACGGGCACGGGCACGGGCACGGGCACGTTCTATGAGAGAGATTGTCAAGGGCAGGCTCCCGCCCAGCTGATTGTGAGCGGCTCACGCCCTTGGCAATCAGCCCCGATGTTTCGGACGACGAGGCGTTGTTTTGCTTCCGGGTTTGCGGAGCAGTCTTCTTCTTCCGCATCGTTCTCCTCCTCGTTGCGCTCCGATCCGTGGGGCCGTATGCAAGCGTTTGCGGGTCGCCTAATTGCGAACCATGGTTCTATCTGAGACTCGGCACGGAGCCGGCCTGACGCTTATTTGGGTTCTGCGAGGGGGCCTAGGGTTTACGCTGTGCCTCGGCGAGACTGTGGCCGGGCGAAACATGCCCTGGAGACTGCCCCTCGCACCCGTGCCCGGGAACCTGGAGCGGCGGCGAGGAGAACGTCACCCGCACCGCTGCCTCGAGGTCCCGGCTAGGTCGCTTGCACCGTTAGCTTCGCTGGATCGAAATGCTCTCCCTTCTTCCAGAGTCGCAGGGTAACCGCCGCGAGCTTGCGGGCCAGTGTGAGGCGCGCCATGGCCTCGTCCATGCCGCTCTTGAGCCGCTCGTGGTAGAAGTCCTGGAGCGGTCCAGGGCGGGTGCTGGCCGCCAAGGCCGCGCCCTTGAAGAGCTCCTTGAGCACGCGGTTGTGGTTCGGGTTGAGGCCCCGGGTCTGCGGCCGGCGCTGCCGACGGACCGGCCGGCCGTGGATGATCTCGTGCTCCGCGCTGTTATGCGTGACCACGGCCAGCCCCGCGTAGCCCCACAGGTTGCGCTTGGTCCCAAAACGCCAGGGCGTCTGCATCGTGGCCAGCAGCAGCGACACCCGGACTGGGCCGAGGAACGGGATCGTACGCAGCACCGGCCACGCCGGATCGCACCGGGCCTCGGCCATCATCGCCGCCTTGGCTTTCGGCCGCAGCTCACGCAGCACATCGAGCTGCGCGTAGAGCATCTCGGCGTGCACCCGCGTCCCACGATCGGGGAGCTTCGCCAGCCACTGCGCACGGTGCTTCACGCCGTACACCTGTTTGCCGGGCGCCCGTATAGCCCGCCCGCGAAAGAGCGCTTTCAGGCGCTGCATCACCCGCGTCGAGTCCTTGACTACGTCACGGTATGCACGCGTGAGCTCCTTCAGCGTCGCCCGCTCCGCACCGTGGTAGACCGCCCGCAGGTTACCGCTACACAGCAGGTGCGAGAGCCTGTCCGCGTCCACCTGGTCCGCTTTGTTGCCCCGCTTCGTCTCGCCGCGCCGGTCGCATACGACCACTCGATCGACGTGCGGCACCAGCAGGTCGTGCAGCCATTGCGCCTGCGTCCCTTCCTCGAAGGCAACGTGGATCGCGCCACGCATGCCCCGGAAGAACTCCACCAGCGCCACCGGCTCGCTCGGCAGGATACACCGAGCGATCACCCGCCCGCTCGCCTCGCGCACCGACGCGACCGTGGTTGCCTGGTGTACATCGAGACCGACATACTTCGTGCTCCGCTTCATGAGAGCCGCTCCTTGGTTCGGTCCATGTTTGGTTCGCACCTCCATGGTACCGCCAAGGGGCGTGCTCTCAAAATGCGTTTACGTTTACGTTTAGGTTTACGTGTACGTGTACGGGAGCCGGCAGTCCCCTACACGTACACGTACACGTACACCTACACCTGCCCGTACACGTACACGTACACGTACACGTACACCTACACCTACACCTATATCATCAAACATATTCCACAATCACACCGTCGGTATATCCTTCGCCCATTCGCGGTTCTCGCGGTACCATTCGACCAGCCGCTCGACGCCCTCGGCGAACGACGTTCGCGGCCGCCATTCGAGCAGGCGCTGGGCCTTCGAGATGTCCGCCCACGTCGCCATCACATCGGCGGGGTGGCGCGGCGAGTATTCGAATGTCGCAGATCGGCCGGTGAGCCGTTCGACCAATGCAATCGCATCCGATAAAACGATCGGCTGGTCCGAGCCGAGATTGATGATCTCGTAGCCGACGGGCTTGATCGCCGCGACCGTGCCCGCCGCGACGTCGTCCACGAACGTGAAGTCGCGTTGCTGCGTGCCGTCGCCGAACACCTCGACCGGCCGGCCCTCGCTGATCCATTGCACGAAGCGGAACAGGCTCATGTCGGGCCGACCCGCCGGGCCGTAGACGGTGAAGTAGCGGAGCACGGAGACGTCGACACCGTAGAGATAGTGGTACGTGTAGCACATCGCCTCGGCCGCCTTCTTCGATGCGGCGTAGGGCGACAGCGGTTGATCGGTGTTCGCGGTTTCGGCGTACGGCATTGGGTTGTGCGCGCCGTAAAGGCTCGACGTGGACGCGAGCACGAACTTGCGCACGTCGTATTCGCGCGCGCAGGCGAGAAGGTTGAGCGTACCCGTCGTGTTCGTGTCGACGTAGACCCACGGGTCGATGACGGACTGCCGCACGCCGGCGCGCGCCGCGAGGTTCACGATCGCGTCGATGCCCCGCTCCGCGTGATCGCGGAACAGCGTCTCGATCGCCGCTCGGTCGCTGATATCGAGCTTGTGGAACTCGAAGCGATCGCTGTCGCACAGCGTGCGCAGTCGCCACTCCTTCAGCCGAACGTCGTACGCGTCATTGAGGTTGTCGACGCCGACGATGTCATGGCCATCATCGAGCAACAATTCGACGACGCGCGAGGCGATGAACCCCGCGGCGCCAGTCACGATGTAGCGTGCCATTCATATCCTCGATACGAGTCCGTGCCTCAATGTCCCTGTCGCGGCTTCATCCGTCAATTTGCAGTACGTGCCCCGGACCCATTGGTCAGGCGATGCGGGCCGCGTTGAAGCATTATGAAAATGGATGAACGGGCGTCTATAACCGTGCACAACTCACGATTCGAAGCCGCCACTGTCGCCTGATGGGCTTTGATATCGCATACCGATCACAAATCCCATTTCGAACTCGACGTCAGCGCGAGAAGGGTCGCCGACGGCGTTCACTCGCGCTGGACGAAACGACTGGGCCGGTACGGAACCCCTCCAGCAACGGCGCTGGGCTCGCCGAGACTCCGACAAGACGGCTCGGTGGCGATCCTCGCGTCGCTTGGCGTACCTCGCGTCTTCGCGAGAGGATTCCGTCGGCGCGTCGTGACCTCCACGCACGCGTTTCGACTCACCGGAGCCGCGCGATCCGTGCGTCCGGCGGAGTTATGGACGTATCGCGCATCGCGGCCGCCTCCGGCTCGAGCGCAGAAGCGAGCTCGTGCTCCCAGTGCGGCAGATGCAGCCCGAACGTCGCAGCGAAGCGGGAACAGTCGAGCGCGGAGAACGCGGGTCGCGCCGCGGGCTGTGGAAACGCGTGGCTCGGCACGGGCCTCAGCAGCTCGGCGGCGCCGGGCGGCGCGAGCGGGTCGAGCTCGGCGATCGCGCGAGCCAACGCGTAGCGGCTGGCGTGGCCGCCTGCGCAGACGTGGTAGACGCCGTACGCCTCGGGATCGAGGCGGAACGCCGCGCCGGTCGCGAGCTGCGCGAGCGCATGGGCCGTGGCATCGGCGAGAACGCGGGCCCACGTCGGACTGCCGGTGTGGTCCACGACCACGCTCAGCGGCTCGCGCTCGCGTACGTGCTGAAGCACCGTGTGCACGAATCCCGGACGTCGCATCGAGTACAACCAGCTGGTTCGCAGGGTGAGGTGCGGGCCGCCGGCCGCGGCGATGGCCTGCTCGCCCGCGAGCTTGCTCTCGCCGTACACGTTGATCGGCGCGGGCTCGTCCTGCTCGGTGTACGGCTCGGTGGCGCGGCCGTCGAAGACGTAATCGGTCGAGAAGTGGACCAGTAGGGCGCCGGTGCGCGCGGCCTCGCGCGCGATCATGCCGGGAGCCTTTGCGTTCACCGCGAACGCGGTCTCGGGGTCGCCTTCCGCGCCGTCGACATCGGTGTACGCCGTCGCATTCACGATCGCGGCCGCGCCGCGCGTGCCGATGATCTCCGCGAGCACGGCCGAACGGCGCACATCGGCCTCGCGGCCCAGCCCGATCACGTTGCCGAGTGGTGCGAGCGCGCGGCGTAGCTCCCAGCCGAGCCGGCCATCCGCGCCGAGCAGGAGGATCAACGGCGCGTCCACGTCCGGCCGTCGCGAGTGAATGGGTACACGATCAGCAACACGCCCTTCCCGGCCTCCCCAGCGTGAGCGGAGGCGTTTCGTAGAAGCTTTCAACTCGGGGCGCCCGAGAGAATCTCCTCGAGATGCACGCCGACGATCGAGCTGACACCCGGCTCTTCCATCGTTACGCCGTAGAGCCAGTCGGCGGACTCCATGG
>JBOHRM010000134.1:0-1845 GCA_050732715.1 Longimicrobiales bacterium | reverse complement strand
GTCCGCGGGAGCGACCTGGCGGACGCCGCTCTCGATGCCGCGGCCGTAGAGTGCTTCTGGCGGGCAAACATGCCTTTCCGCGGATGGCAGGTCGGCGAATCGGGTGTGACGCCGTACGAGCGGTACTTGCGCGAGATCGTTGGTTTCTGACGCCCACGCGATGCCATGATGACGGGCCTCGAGTCTATACGGGCTCCTACACGACGGTACTGCCTCGGCCCGTGATCCGGCGTCGCGGCGGCCAGCGATATGACCGCGATACCGGCGTGGACCAACCCGAGCTTCAGCTCATGCGTACGCGGTTCCCCTCGATGACCACGGTTATTCTGCCCTCAGCGCCTCCAACGGGTTGGTCCGGGCGGCGCGTCTCGCCGGCAGCCAACTCGCAGCGATGGCAGCAACGAGCAGGACGCCGATTCCGGCGGCGAATGTGGCCGGGTGTCCGAGCTCGAGACCGCTGACCTGGCTCGCCAGGACCTTCGTGGCGCCCCACGCGCCCGCCGCTCCGAACACGCACCCCATAGTTGCAGTGGCGAGACCGCGGCCGATCACGCGTCGCTCGAGGCGGCTGGGCGCATCACCGAGCGCCAGCCGGATGCCGAGCTCACGCCGCTTGCGGCCGACGGCGTACAGCAGTGTCCCGTAGAGTCCTCCGGCCATGAGCAACAACGCGACGGCGCCGAACGTAGCGAAAAGCGCGGCTGTGAAGCGCGCTTGCGCGGTTGCCGCGGCGGCCCATTCGGCGAGCGGCCGTATGACCGGGACCGGTAACTCGGGCTCGACGGACCAGACAGCCTCACGGAGGCGGCCGGCCAGGCCGGCGGGGGCGCCGTCGGCGCGTACCGCCAGGTGAGCGTTATGGCTGGCCCAAGGAATCAGCGGCGCTGGTATGTACGCCGCCGGACGGTGATCCTGATCCGGGCCGTAATGCCGGGTGTTCGCGACCACGCCCACGATGCCGAATTCGCGATCGTCGACAGAGAGCTGGCGGCCGATCGCGGCGGCAGCGGATCCATGGACCTGGATCGCGAGCCGTTCTGACACGACCACGGGTCCGGGCTGGGACCGCGCGTCCTGCCGGGACCACGGCCGCCCTGCCACGAACTCGAGCTCGAGGAGCCCGAAATAGTCGGCATCCACGATGTGCATGTCCGTGGCCACCTGAAGAGCGGTCGCATCGGCGAAGCGTGGCTCGGTGCGCCAGCAACAGCTCGATCCGCCAGTGTATTCCAGCGGCATCGTCATGCCGAACGTCGCCATGCTCACGCCGGGCACGGCGTTGAGCGCCTCCCGCACGGCATCCATTCGGCGGCTCCAGTCGCCCGCGGTCTCGACGTCGTTCGGCTTGAGCGGCAGCGTCCATACACCCTCCGTGCGAAACCCGAGCTGCTCCGCGTTCAGCCGCGCGAACGTGCGCAGCAAAGACGCGGCATGGACCACGAGGACCACGGAGAGCGCGACTTCCGCGACGACGAGCGCCGAGCGCAGCCGTGCGTCCGTACGACTGTCGCTCATGCCTCGTCCCCGACCTCGAAGCGCGCCATCGATGTCGCCACCCACGAGACGAATCGCCGGAACCATACCGAACACCAGGGCCGTCAGTGAACCGGCCGCGGCGGCGAAGCCCAACACCCGCAGGTCGATTCGAATGGTATCCGCGCGAGGCAACGCCTCTGGCGCCAGCGCCATGAACGCGCCCAGACCGACGTGCGCCAGTAGCACGCCCAGCGCTGCGCCGGCGAGACCGATCATTGCACTCTCGAACAGTAGCTGACCGGCGAGTACACGCGTCGGTGCACCCAGTGTCCGGCGTATCTGCATCTCGTGCAGACGTGCCAGTCCGCG
>JBOHRM010000133.1:0-2092 GCA_050732715.1 Longimicrobiales bacterium | reverse complement strand
AGGTTTCGCAGCGCCTTGGCCCGGATGGCCTGGCACAAGACGGGCATCGCGTAGAGATCATCGACGGGCACGCGGAAGAACCCCTGGATCTGCGGGGCGTGCAGGTCGAGCGTGACGACACGGTCCGCGCCGGCCGCCTCGATGGCGTCCGCGCAGACTCGTGCCCGGATCGACACGCGCGGTTCATCCTTCTTGTCGCCCTTCGCGTAGCTGAAGTACGGGACCACGGCGGTGACGGATGCGGCGCTCGCCCGCTTGAGCGCATCGAGCCAGAACAGCAACTCCATGAAGTTGTCGTTCGCGGCGAAGGCCGTCGATTGAACGATGTAGACGTGCCGGCCTCGCACGTTCTCGTTGACGCGAACGAACAAGTTGCCTTCGGAGAACATCATGACTTCGCAGTCGCCGGCTGGAACGCCGAGGTGGCTGCAAATCGCTTCGGCGAGCCGACGGCTCCCACTGCCCCCGAAGACGATCGGCTCATCGCCGGCTGTCACTGGATCACTTCACGTTCCTCTCGGTCCGTGGATCAGGTTGGGCGTTCACCGCCCTCCAAGATGAGCGGGCGCCGACATTGCCGGCAACTGCGGGACGACATCGATCTCACGGGCACCTCCCACGCCCGGGTGCGGCCCGCAGCCAGCGCTCGACTTCCGCGGCCTCCGCGGGACCGACGTCATCGGACAGATAGCGCGCGAGCAGCGCCCAGTCGTGTTCTTCGCCGTGGATTCTCATGGTTCCACGAGTGAGACACGGCCGACCGGGGCGCTACCCTGACGCGCGGCGTCCCGGGTTGATGAGTCCCCCGGATCAGGCGCCGGCGTGAGACGATCCGCTGGACGACGAGTTGCCGGTGAAGCCGCGCAGTAGCCTGGCTGTCCCGTTGCCTCCCGTTTGACACGCGCGCCGGGCTCCGCGACATTTTCTTTCAGCGCGCCTGACAGGGCGCCACCTGCCCGCGGCAAGGGAAGATTCCCACCTGTTTTAGTCTGAAGCGTGGTGCAGTGCACCTTCTTTCAGCCTGATTTCTCAGCGGGTACAGGCGTTCATGAAAGGAGGCGCCATGTCCGCTGCTAGAGATCGGCCCGCCCGTCCCTCGCTGGAATCCCTTCGCAAGCAAGCGAAGAGGCTCGCACGCGATGCCGCCGCCGGAAACCGCGAAGCCATCGCTCGCGTCCATGCGCAGCTGCCCCGGAGGACGCTCCCGCTCTCGAACCGCGATGCGCAGCTCGTGATCGCGCGCGAATACGGATTCGCCGGGTGGCCGGATTTGACGGCCGAGGTGCAGAGACGCTTGGGCCGCGGACTCGAGTGGGCGCCGCGCAGGCGGGGGTCGCGATTCACGACCAGGACCACGAGCGGCTGCGAACGCTGTTGGCTGATTACCCGGCGCTCGTCTCGTGGCGCGACGAGAGTGGCGAGACGCTTCTCTCGAGCACGACGCCCTACGCGCTCGACTGCTCGGACCCGGAGCGCGAGCGCATCTACACCCGGCCGGTTGCCGCCGAGATGCTCATCGACGCAGGCGTGACGGTCGAACGCTCGACGTGGGAGCACTTGATCGGCGCGGGCGCATCGGGGATGCTGCATCTGCTGGCGCGAAAGCACGCGGTGCCGCTGACCCTCCCGGTTCTCGCCGCGCTCGGCGACGATGAGGCGGTTCGCGCGCGGCTCGACGAACCGCGGAAGCGTGACGATCCAGACGGCCTCGACGAGCGAATCCTGATCGGCCGTGCGCTGATGAACGCGTGCAGGTTCAAACACGCGGACGTTGCGGCGCGGCTCCTCGAGCGCGCGGTCGCACTCGATCCGGATCTGGGGCGCCGCATCGATCGCTGGCAGGGCCGGCGGGCGTTCGTCGAGTTCCTAATCCAGCATCCCAGTATCCACCGGAGTTCTGGGCCGACCGACGGAAGGGAGACGACGACGTGGGAGGCGTTCGTGATTGGTCAGTTGACGAGCGCGCTCGACGGCAACGACCTGCCCGCGTTCCGCCGTTGGCTGGAGGAAGAGCCGTGGCTGCTCCAGCCATCGTTCCTGCAGGTCCAGATCGGGACGATCGAGCGGGCCAGCTACAGCGATCACGGGGAAT
>JBOHRM010000132.1:0-2174 GCA_050732715.1 Longimicrobiales bacterium | reverse complement strand
CCCCTGTTTGGGTCGCGCGTGCACGGCGGGCGGCAGGTACCTCGCCGCCAGTTTCCCCTCGAGGTAGCGGCGCGTTCGCCCACGCAGCTTCAAGTCCGTCGGCAGCGTGGCTGCGAACTCGGCCAACGTGTGGTCGAGAAAAGGCGAGCGCGCCTCCAGACCGTGAGCCATGGTCATCCGGTCGAGGATCATCACGGGATGATTCGGCAGGCGCACCATGCTATCGGCGAGTAGCAGCCGGTCCAGTGCCTCCCGGGCCCCGTCGTCGTTCAGCCACGTGGCAATCGCAGCTTCGGCATCGAAAGCATCGGACAGCTGGGCGAACTCCGCGCTGTAAAGCGCCTGCCGGTGTTCAGGTGTGAAATAGAAATAGCTGAGCGCACGGGGGTAGCGCCGGTCCCGCGGCAACGAGGCGAGGTCATCGAGCCAGCGCAACCGATGCGACAGGCTCTTGTACCAGAAACCCTCGGGCAGGTGATCGGCGAGCCTGCGAACTACGCTCTTTCGGACGAATTCTGGCAACAAGGCGTAATATCCGGCGTAGCGGGTTCCGTAGTATCGATCGTACCCGGCGAACAACTCGTCACCGCCGTCACCGCCGAGCACCACCTTCACGTGGCGTGATGCCAGTTCGGCGAGCAGGTAGATGCAGGCGCTGAGCGGGTCGGAAGGCTCGTCCAGATGATGGACCAGCGTCGGCAGCAGCGCCAGGCTTTCGCCGCTGACGCGTGTCTCGAAGTGCTCGGTCCCGTAGCGGGCAGCCACGGCTCGCGCGGCGGACGCTTCATCGAATTCGCCGTAGGGGGTGGAGCCCGAGAACGTCTTGAACGGGTGTCCGTACAGGTCGCGCGTGACGCCGGCGATGATGCCCGAATCATACCCTCCGCTCAGGAAGGCGCCGACCTCCACATCGCTGATCAGGTGCAGCTCAACCGCCTCCCGGACGCGCCGATCCAGCTCCTCCAGCGCCTCGACCTCATGAAGCGCACGCTTGGGCTCGTACCGCAGTCGCCAGTAGCGTTGGATCTCGACCTTGCCCTGCGCGTCCAGCTCGAGTGTGTGCGCGGGCGGCAGCTTGTGAACGCCCTCGAACATCGAGCGGGGCTCGGCGACGACACGAATCGACAGGTACTCGTGCAGCGCGATGGGATTGAGACGCCGCAACTCGGGCGCGGCGGCGAGGATCGATTTGATCTCCGAGGCGAAGAGGAACCGCGTTCCGATCTGTGCCCAATACAACGGCTTCTGACCCAGGTGATCCCGCGCCATGAACAGGGTCCGCTTCGGCGCGTCCCAAAGAGCGAACGCGAACATGCCTCGCAGGCGATGTACGAGTCCCGGACCCTCCTCCTCGTAGAGATGGACGAGAACTTCGGTATCGGTATCGGTGGCAAAGCAGTGCCCGCTCCCTTCGAGCTCGCGGCGCAGCGACCGATAGTTGTAGATCTCGCCGTTGAGAATCACCTGAAGCGAGCCAGTCTCGTTCTGGATGGGCTGGCGGCCCCCGCTCAGATCGATAATGGAGAGCCGCCGGAAGCCGAATCCCATTCCCGGCTCGACGTAGGTCGTGGCATCGTCAGGACCCCGGTGGGCCTGCGCGGTGGCCATCGATTCGACCTCCCGCGCGGTTACCCCCCGCGGGTCGACGATTCCAGCAATGCCGCACACCGGCAGTCCTACCCTTCCGCCCCGGCCAGTTCGGCGCTCAGGAGCACTTCCGCGGTGGCACCGCGCTCCCGCCGACCACGAACATCGATGGGCACCGGATTACGGGCCAGGAACGGCCCGATCGCCAGATAGTCCAGGTGTCCAAGTTGGAACGCGCGCACGGCATCCTCGGGCGAGCACACGATGGGTTCCTCGTGCATGTTGAAGCTCGTATTAATGACCACCGGCAGCCCGGTGATCTCGTAATATTCCTGGATGATCCGGTAGTACTTCGGATTGTCCTCGCGACGGACCAGCTGAGGCCGCGCGGTGCCATCGATGTGGACCACGCCCGGACAGTTCTCCTTCATCCACGGCGTGGAGTCGAACGTGATCGTCATGAACTGGGCGGTGCGTTCCGCCCCCTCGATATTCTCGAAGCACCGCTCTGCTTCCTCCGCGAGCACGGAAGGCGCAAAGGGCATGAATTCGGTCCTTTGCAGCGCCTGGTTCAGCCAGTCGTTGAC
>JBOHRM010000131.1:0-11068 GCA_050732715.1 Longimicrobiales bacterium | reverse complement strand
GTAGTCGAGCCTGTACACGAACGCGTCGGGGACCAGCGCCGCATCCGCCCCGGCACCCGCCCAGTCGCCAAGACTCGCGCGAACCGAAGCGCGCCCGGCCAGCGCGGCCGTCGCCAGCTCGTCTGTGCCAATCTCGGCAGCCGTGGTAAACGCGGCTTCCGCCCGAGTGAAAAATACGGTATGAGGCTGGAGTCCCTCGCCGTCGATCACGGCTTCACAGTAGTGCTGGCCAAGATTCCGGTTTGCATAACCGGCGTAGAGGTAGGCCAGCGCATGGAGCTCCGGTGTCTCGGGTCCGGTCCCCTCGATGCGCGTGATTCCATGCTCGGCCAGCCACCTCGCCGTCGAAGCCAGCTCCCAGTGGGTGTCGAGGTCGCGGTCGTCTTCGGCCAGCTCGCCGCGCTGCCAGCGAGGCGTGATGCCGAAGCTGCCCGTCGAGCCGGCCGGGTGGATCTCCCGCGTGACCGCTGCTCCGGTGTAGGAGAGCCAGTTGAGCCCCTCCGACAAAGCCCGACCCATGCCATTCACGAGTGCGGGCTGCGATTCCGGCTGGTCCAGGATCGGGTCCTGGACCGGGCCGGGATTCTGGACGTCGGTATCGCAGGCGGCGATCGCGGCGGCCGCTGCTGCGATGGGCAGAGCGCCGCGCAAGCGCGCCCACTTTGTCGCCTCCGTCATGCGAAGATTCATCCGATTCATGATCCCTCCTAAAACGTGACCCGGATGGCCGCGGTGTACGTCGCCGGCGGTGGCACGTGCTCGAGCAGCGAGCGCTCGAACGTGTTAAAGCCGTCGTTGTTTCCCATCTCCGGATCGAAGACGGGGAAATCGTCGTTCACCCACTTCCAGACGTTGCGTCCGGAGAGCACGAGCAGCGCCCGCGTGGCCTGTGGCAGCAGGCGCTGCGGCACGGGAACCGAGAGCGTCACCTCCCGAAGCTTTATGAAGTCGGCCTTGTAGATGAAGTCATCGGCGCGCGCGAGCTGCACGTCGCACTGCGAACGCTGCTTGGCTGTCATCGCGTCGCGGCCCATCGTCTCCTCGACCCTGTAGGCCTCGAAGCAGCCAGGCCAGCGCACGGACCGGGTCACAGCGTTCCACGCCGCGCCGTCATACATGTAGTGTCCACCCTGGAACTCACCCCGCGCCGAGAGCGAGATCCCGGCCGGCAGCTGGAGCGTGGTGAAGAGACCCACGATGTGCGTTGGCAGATTCGGGCCGATGTTGCAGTCTTCCTCGAAGTACTCCGGCTCCTCGAGCTTGTCCTCGTTCCTGAGGCAGCGCGCACGAATAAGGGGCACGGGCTCGCCCTCGACGATCCAGGCGAAGTCGCCGCCGCCGACTAGGAACTCCGGCGCGCCACCCAGACTGACGACCTTGCTGAAGTTCGTGGACAGGCTGCCGCCCAGGTCCCAGGTCAGCCGATCGGTCCGGAGCAGCGTGCCGGTCATCGAAAGCTCGACACCGCGGTTCAGTAACTCGCCAATGTTTTGCAGCTGCGAGTTGGTGAACCCGAGCGATGGGATCTGCCGGACGTCGAACAGTGCGTCGGTGGTGCGCCGGTTGTACCAGGTGAAATCGACGGCCAGCCGGTTGTTCAGGAACGCGCCATCGAAACCGAGCTCGGTCTCGGCGGTCCGTTCCGGGCCGATGTCTGCATTGCCCACGTTCTCGGGCACGAACGCAGGGAGCGTACCCCAGCCCACGGGATCGAAGGTCCGCGCCTTGTCGAACGCTCCGGGTGCGCGGCCGGAATGGCCGTACGCCGCGCGCAGCTTCAGCTGGCCCAACCCGTCGGGCCAGAACGGCTCATCCGAGATGATGTACGAGAGGCTGGCCTTCGGGTAGACCGCGAGCCCGAGATTCTCCCCGAACGAGCTGTTTCCATCCACCCGGAGACCGGCGGTGAGGAAATACCGGTCCTTGTAGTCGAACAGGTTCTGCACGAAGAACCCGGCGTTGATCACGCGCTCCCGGTCCTCGAAGCCGAGCGTGAGACCCGCGCTGGATACGGTCGGGTCACCCGGTCCGGGAAAGGTCTCGCCGTACGCCGAGGTCTCCTGTTCCTCCGTGGCGACGCTCTGACCGCCCCACGAAAGCGTCGACCGGAGATCCGGCGTGAGGTCGGTATCGAAGTTGCCCACGTAATCGACAGTTAGCGTCGAATACTCGTACCGCCTGTCCGACAGGATGCCGTTGGGCGCGAGCGCAAAGAGGAACGGGCGGAAGTTGCGCAGGTCGAGTTGAGCCTGATCGTAGCCCACGCTGAGCCGGTTCGAGAAGTTCGCCGTAGGACTGTAAGTGGCGGAAACACCCGTGATCAGGTGATCGATCTGCGTGTCGATCTCGAAGGTGAGCAGCGTATCGATCGCCTCGCGCACCTCGGCACCGAGGTAATTGCGGTCTCGCCGGTAAGCGTTGAGCGTGATGCCATGGGCGTTGTTCCCGCCAGGCGTGCCCGTCAGCGCATCCGAAGTGAAAGACGTGTTCCACTCGAGCTGTAGCTGTTGGATCGGCGAGAAGGCGAAATTGCCACGGACGACGTACTTCTCCTGAGAGTCGTTGGGCAGAACGCCTTCGTTGTCCTCGAGCGCGCCCGAGACGAAGTAGCGCAGCGCCTCGCCGCCACCCCCGACCGAGAGCGTATACTTCTGCCGGTGCGCGTTCCGCAGCCAGGGATTGATGAAAAGGTAATCGGACGTACCGCAGTTGTCGCCGTTATCGTCGCAGAACGGCCTCGGCTTGGGCGTGCCGTCTGGATTCTCCAGCTCGGACGGCGGCATGGTGCTGGGATCGGGGCCGAACGGCTGGACGTACGAAACGCCCTGTTCGACCGAGGCCGTCCAGCTGGCACGTCCCTGGTGTCCGCGCTTCGTGAAGATCTGGATGACGCCAGCGGCGGCCTCGGTGCCGTACAGCGTCGTGGCCGCGGAGCCCTTGATCACCTCGATCCGCTCGATGTCCAACGGACTGATGTCGTTGAGTGGACTCGAGATGTCGTTGTTGCTGCGAAGCTGTGATCCGCTGGGCGGCACGTTCCGCGCGTAGCCTTCGCTGCGTACGCGGATACCATCGATGTAAAGAATGGGCTGGTTGCTCATGGCGACGCTGACGTTGCCACGCAGCCGGATCTGGGCGCCGCTGCCAATCGCGGCACTGTTCTGCAAGACCGACATCCCGGGCACGCGCGCTTGCAGCAGCGCGTCGACGTTGACGGGCGGTTCGCTCAACTCCGCGACATTGATCTGGCTGATGCTATTGCCGATCTCGCGGCGCCGTGCCGCGCCCGCAGTGCCCGTGACGACGATCTCATCGAGACCCAGAACCTCTTCCGTCAGCTCGAAGTCGGCCACCAGCGTCTGGCCGGACGCAACCGTGATATCGCGCGACATCGTGCCGTACCCCAGCCGCTGTACGCGGAGGGAGTAGGAGCCAGGTGGGACGTTCGGGATCTGGAAGCGGCCTTCCTGGTTGGTGAGCGTGCCGAGACCGGTGTTCGCGAGGGTCACCTGCACCGACGCGAGCGAACGGCCCGTCCCGATCTCCGTGATCCGACCCGACACAGTTCCACTCTGGCCGGCTGCCGGACCGGCAAGCGCGAGCGTGCCCAGAATGAAGAGGCTGACCACGCGCAGGCAGCGGTTGCGATGTCTGGCGTCGGGTCCCGGGAAGGCGGCGGGTGGTCGATCATGGCATTCCATGGGCAACTCCTCCGGTTGAGCTGCAAATGTCGTCCGAATGGGTCGGGCGACGACTCGCGCGGGACTATGGCCCGCTGCTATGACATGGAAGCGCGGCAGTGCCCCTTGAAATCAACGCGTTGCGCGGCTCGAACCTGACATCCGCACCGCCGATGCCGCGGTGTCCACGAGTCCGTGCTCAACGAGATCAGTCTCCGGATGATGTCAAAGATCCCGGGGCCAGGTCGTGACGCGCAAGGGTTCGTGTTCAGCGGCGGAGCCGCACGTTCCAGCGCGGCACCAGGAGCTCGCCGCCGCCGCCCGGTGGGCCACCCGATCCCGGGTTGACCGCATCGGAGATGATGTTCACCACCACGAAACCGAGCACGGCGCCGCCCGCGGCGAGGGCGATGCCGGTGCGCAGTCGGTCCAGCTCCCGCACCTCGAGCTCCATGAATCCGGAGCGTGGAACTGTGATTCGCTGGTTCATGGTCTGGACGCGAGCGCCGCGCAGCTCGGATGCCACCGGAACCAGAAGCAGGAGCTGGTCGGTCTGCTTGTCGAGCACGGTTGCCTCGATGACACGGTCGCCGTTCGGCATCACGTCACGAAGTGCCTGTAACTGGGGTTCGGTCAGTCGAGCCCGCACCTCTGCGCGCGCCTGGACCGCGTCGAGGGAAACCGTGCGGTAGCTGTAGCAGCCAGAGCCCCCAAGGGCGGCCAGCACAACGAGCGCACACATCCGTTGCAGGCACATTGCATCCTCCAGTGATTCCTGATGCGCTACCGTCGACCGCTCGTCGTTCTCTCGCATTGCACTATCGATCGGCCAGGTACGCCCGCGCTTTCACGGGTTCCGGGCGCGAATCGTCGGCGCTTTCCATCAGCTCGAGCAGCGCCTCGTAGTACTGTGTGGCCTTCGCGGCATCGCCGGTTTGCTCGGCCGCGTGCGGCGGCGCTGTACAGTGCGCGCGCACGGCGTGGCTCGCGCTCGATCGTCCACTCAAAGGCGATGAGAGCGTCGGGGTGCCGCCCGGGCGCAAGCAACAGATCGACTTCGAGTTCCCGAGCCGGCAGGAGCGGACCGGGCGTAATCGGATGCTTCGAGCCGCGCTTTTCGGCCCGATCCCCGCGTCGGCGATAAGGACGGGCGCGGTCAGACTAGCCGGATCGGCTGCGACAGGCAAGATTCGCCCACGCCCTTGGCGGATCAGCGACTCGATGACGATCGGGCAGTTCTCGGGCAACACGGAGGCGGCGTGGCGGAGCAGATCACGGTCGAGGACATCCGCGAAGCGCGCGAGCGAATCGCGGGCGGCGCCGTGACCACGCCGTGCCCGCAGGCGCTCGGCCTCGCCGGGCTGATGCCGGGTACGCCGTACCTCAAGCTCGAGAGCCTCCAGCGCACCGGCTCGTTCAAGGACCGCGGCGCACTGAACCGGCTGCTCGACCTGAACGCCGACGAACGACGGCGCGGCGTCGTCACCGCGAGCGCGGGCAACCATGCGCAAGCGGTGGCGTACCACTGCCAGCGCCTCGGAATCCCGGCGGCCGTCGTGATGCCCGAGCGCACGCCCCTGATCAAAGTCACGAGCACACGCAGGTATGGCGCGCGGATCGCGTTCCACGGCGCCACGTTGTCGGATGCGCAGGTCGAAGCGAAGCGGATCGAGCGCGAGGAACGCCGCGTGCTGGTCCACGCGTTCGATGACAATCGCGTGATCGCCGGCCAGGGCACGATCGGACTCGAGCTGCTCGAACAGGTGCCCGGCGTCACGGTGGTCGTGGTGCCGATCGGCGGCGGCGGGCTGATCTCCGGCATTGCGCTCGCAATGAAGAACGCCAGGCCGTCATTGCGCGTGATCGGTGTCGAGGCCGCCGCCGCGGCGTCCGCCGTCGCGTCGCTCCGCGAGGACCGCGTGATCGGCATCGAGACGGCCGAGACCATCGCCGACGGCATCGCCGTCAAACGCATCGGCGAACGTACGTTTCCGCTGATCCAGCGGCTGGTCGACGACGTGGTTACCGTGGACGAGACACAGATCGCGACGGCGCTCCATGTGCTGCTCGAGCGGCAGAAGCTCGTCGCGGAGGGCGCCGGCGCGGCGCCTCTCGCGGCGCTGCTCTCCGGCAAGATTCCACTCTCCGGCGACGACGTCGTGGTCAACGTGCTCTCCGGCGGCAACATCGACGTCAACATCATCGGCCGTGTGATCGGGCGCGGCCTCGTCGATGACGGCCGCATCGCGCACCTGATGGTCACAGTGCCGGACCGGCCGGGCGAGCTGGCGCGTCTCACCTCGCTCGTCGCCCAAACCGGGGCCAACATCCTCGAGATCGGCCACCGCCGCGCGTTCGCGGACATCGGCGTCGCCGAGGTCGGCATCGTGATGCACCTCGAGACCCGAGGCCGAGATCACGTGGCCAACATCGTAGATCTCATCGAACGCGAGGGACTCCACGTTGAACGGCAATGATAAATGATGAATGATGAATGATGAATGCTGAATGTGAATTCGAATCACGGCGGTGTCGGCGGGTTGCGGCGACCACGATCGGTCATTCATCATTCCGCATTCATCATTCCGCATTCGCAGGACTATGCTGACCCGCTGCCTCGTCTGCTCGATGCCGTTCCTGGCGAACGAAGCGCTCGAGCATCTGCCGAACGGCCAACGTTTTGCCTACGACGCAGCGCGCGGCCGGCTATGGGCGGTTTGCCGGCACTGCATGCGCTGGAGCCTCGCGCCGATCGAATCGCGATGGGAGGCGCTCGAGGAGCTCGAGAAGATCGTCACCGATCGTGCACGACTGCTCGCGCAGACGGACAACATCGCGCTGCTGCGCGCCGGACCGATCGAGATCGTACGCGTCGGCCGCGCCCGCCTCGTCGAGGAGGCGTGGTGGCGCTACGGCCGCGAGCTGACCGCGCGGCGCGATCGCTTCAAGAAGCTGAGTTTCGCCGGCACCGCGGCCGTGGGCGCCGCCGCGCTCGGCGGGTGGATGAGCGGCGGCATCAGCTTCATCGGGCTCTGGTGGCTGTGGGGCAACCTGCCCGGCAAGGTGCCGGACGCCGCACGTTGGCTCCGGTTCGGCAGCACCGCCTGGCGTGGGCAGGCGCCGTGCCGGAAATGCGGGGCCGAGCTCTCGGATATCCCGTTCAAGCGGCGCGACCGCTTGCTCATCGTCCCCGGCACGGAGCCCGGCAGCCTCGGCGTCATCCAGCGCTGCCCGCGTTGCCGCGGCGGCCCCGACTCCGGCATCCGCCTCGAGGGCGCCACGGCCGAGCGCACGACCCGCCGCATTCTCGCCTACCACCACTTCGCCGGCGCATCCGAGCGACGCGTCGCCCAAGCCACGAAGATCATCGAGACCGCCGGCTCGACCGACGAGTTCGCACGTTCCGCGCTCGGCACCGGCCGCCGCCTCGGCGACCTGCCCCGCACCTACACCATCGGCCTCGAGATCGCCGCAAACGACGTCATCGAGCAACGCCTGCTCCAGCTCGAGCTCGCCGAGCTCGAGGCCGTTTGGCGGCGAGAAGAGGAGATCGCCGCCATCGCCGACGGCGAGCTCACGCCGCTGCCGCTCCTCGAATCACTCCGCAGGCGCATTACCGGGAATACCTAAAACCCCGGGTAGTCCTCCTCCGGCTCGGCGACGAGCCAGTCTCCGCGCTCGAGCGGACGCTCGCGTGGCCACACCTCATCGAGTGTGTCGCCGTCGTAGAGCCGGCCGTTCTTCATCACGTACCGGATCGTGTTCGTGTTGCGGATATCCTCGAGGGGGTTCGCGTCGAGCACGACGAGATCGGCGAGCTTGCCCGTCTCGATCGAGCCGAGGTCCTGTCCGAGTCCGATCGCGCGCGCACCCATGATCGTGGCGGCGCGCAGCGCCTCGTGCTCCGACATCCCGCCCGACTGCATGGACCACAGCTCCCAATGGTAGCCCAGTCCCTGGAGCTGGCCGTGGCTGCCCACGCCGATCGCGCCACCCGCGTCCAGGATCTGCTTCAGCCCGCGCGCGTGGTCCACGAACACGTGCTCGTCCTCCATGAACCACCCCGCATTGCGACGCCTCGCCTTCGCGTCCAGCTCGCCGTGCGGCGTGAACCGCCTCAGCTTCTCGTCTTCATGCGGGTTCTCCGTCGCGTACCAGTAGTTCTCGGCCCACGGACCGCCGTAGGACACGAGCAACGTCGGCGTATAGGCGGTGCCGGATTCGGCCGCCAGTTTTACGACGTCGTCGTAGATCGGATAGATCGGCAACGAGTGCTCGAGGCCCGGGTAGCCGTCGAGCATGAGCGTGAGGTCGTACATCATGCGGAGCCCGCCCTCTGTCGTCGGCATCAGCCCCTGCTCCTTCGCGGCCATGATCACCCATTGCCGCTGCTGGCGGTTCCCCGCCATGTACATCTTGATCGTCTTCGTGTCGTAGTACTCGCTGTATCGTTTGAGGATGTCGCGCGCGTGGTCGAGGTCGCGGATCGGGTCCTCGACGTAGTCTCCGAACACGCCGGGTCCGGTCGAGTAGACGCGCGGGCCGAGCATCTGTCCCGCTTCGACGAGGTCGCCGTACGTGACGACGTCGGTGGTCGACGTCTGCGGGTCGCGCGTGGTGGTGACGCCGTAGGCGAGGTTCGCGAGGTACATCCAGACCTGGTTCTTGTGGATGCCCCACGCGGGCCACATGTGTGCGTGCGTGTCGACGAAGCCGGGCACGATCGTCTTGCCGGTCACGTCGATCTCCTGCGCGCCCTCGGGGAACTGCACCTGACCGCGCGGGCCGATCTCCGCGATGCGGTTGTCGCGGATGACGACGTCGGCGTCTTCAATCACTTCGTCGCCGCGCATGGTGACCACGCGCGCGCAGCGAAGCACGGCCACGCCCTCCGGGATATCACGTTGCGCGCGGACGATGATGCGGCGTTCGAAAGGCTCGTACTTCGGGTCGTCCCGCGCCGAATCCTGGTCGGCCTCCTGGTTGGCCGTATCGCGCGCCTCCGCCGGTTCCGCTTCGGCGGAGTCTCGCGCCGCGGCCGCGGCCGCTTCGACCGAGTCCTCGAACGCCTTGGCGCGATCGAGGTCATAGACGAAGTGCGCGCTGCCGATCGACCAGTGCACGGTGCGACCATCCGCGCTCCAGGCGGGGAACTGGCCGCCGATCTCGGTGAGCTTGCGCACGGGGAACGCGGCATTCGTGACGTTTGCGACCGAGACGGTCGGCGTGTCGACGCCAACGAACGGCACGGTCACCGTATACAGATCGCTGTTCACCTGTGCGATCGCCTGGTCGCCGGCCGGCGCCATCAGCAAGAGCGACGCGTTGTTCGGCTGATCCGCGCCGGGCCGTTTGTTTCCAGTCACCTTGACGTGGACCTTCTCGTCGGTGCCGTCCCAACGAATCGAAAGGAGACCCCTCGAGCTGTGGTTCAGATAGATGCGGCCGGTATCGCTTGTGAAGTGCGGCAGCGAGCGGCCGTCGCTCGGCGCTATGAGCGTGACGGCGCCACCCTCCTCCGCGTCCACCCAAACGATGTCGTTCTCCGCGCCGGGCGCGCGCGGCCCCGTCGCCTCGTGGAACGCGCGTGCCGGGCCGCGCAGCGCGACGATGCGCGCGCCGTCCGGTGACCACGCGGGCTCCTGATACGTCGCGGCACGGACCGTGAGCTGGACCGGGTCACCGCCTCCGTCCGCGCGGACCCTCATGATCTGACCGCCGTCCGGCGACCACGTCACGTACGCGATCCACTCGCCGTCGGGCGACCACGTAGGCTGCGCTTCCGTCACTGCGGCGCTGGTGAGTCGGGTCGGTTCACCGGCCGGCCACTCGATCGTGTAGAGCCGGTCGAGCGCGACGAAGGCGAGGCGTTGGCCGTCTGGTGACGGCACGGCGTCGCGCACCTGGCGGACCGTGAATTCGGTCGAATCATCGACGTCGTACTCGAACGCGACCTCGGGGCCGATCGGCATCTCGACATCGACGGTGAACGGCACCTCGATCGCAGGGCCGCCGTCCACGGGCACGCGCCAGATCTTGCCGCCGTACGAGGCGACGAGCTCGCGCGAGTCCGGCGTGAACGACATACCGGGCAGCGCATCGCGATCGGCGATCGACTCCTGGTCATCGCGCTGCACGGGCTGCGCGAGCCAGCGCTCGTCACCCGTCTCGAGATCGCGGATGCGCAGGCCGGTCTCGTCCTCGATCCTCGAACCGTACACCAGCCAGCGGCCGTCCGGCGAGAGTGTTGGCCGGATCGCGGAGCCGTACCGGCTCGTTCGCGTGAAGTCCTGGCCGGTCTCGCGGTCGTAGATGCCGAGCTGGTACTGTGGGAACGCCGCGTTGTACTGCCACGCGCCGGTCCGGCGCGCGTACCAGACGTAGCGGCCGTCGGGCGAGACCGCCGCGCCCACGGTTTTCGAGTTCTCCGGCTGTCTGTGCAACTGGACGCCGCTCCCGCCCTCGATGTGTCCGAACCACAGCTTGACCACGCCGAGACGCGTCTCACCCTTCGACGCGACGATGTACTTGCCATCGGGCGCCCAGTCCGGTGAGACCCAAGAGTTGCCGTCGCCTTTCGTGATCTGCGCCGTATCGCCCGTCGCGACGTCGATCGTCCACAGGTTCTCACCGCCGCTCCGGTCCGACACGAAGAGGACCTTTGCGCCGTCAGGGCCGTAACGGGGCGTCGCGTCGAACGCGAGGCCGCTGGTCAGCGGCCGCGCGGCGCCTCCCGTGATCGGGACCGTATAGAGATCACCGAGAAGATCGAACACGATCGTCTGGCCATCGGGGTGCACGTCCACGGACATCCACGTGCCCTCGCTCGTAGTGAGCCGCAGCGTGCGGCCGGACTCGAGCGGAAGACCTTTCTCGTCCTCACCCGCCGTGTCCTGTGCGCCTGCCTCCTGCGCCAGCGCGGGCCGCGGCACGATCGCAAGACATAAGGCCAGGGCGGTCGCGAGACACGAGACCGGCGCAAGCCATGGCAGTGGCTTCGAGCACATCTCCGCACCTCCAAGGAAAGTGATGAATGATGAATGATGAATGATGAATGATGAATGAACATCTGTCGGACGCTTCACATTTCGCATTCATATCATCATTTCGGTCTATTCTCTAGGAGGGCATAAAGTAGAACGCCATCCCAAGAATTGCATAGACCGCCAGCAGCTGCACCCCCTCCATCCAGTGGGACTCGCCGTCCTGCGCGGCGAACGCGATGATGCCGACCGCGATCGCGACCGCGAACACTTCGAGCGTCGTGAACACGAGGTCCATCGGCTCCGGACCGATGAAGTAGCTGAGGAACAGGAGCACCGGCGCGACGAAGAGCGCGATCTGGGTCGACGAGCCGACGGCGATGGTGACGGCCGCGTCCATCCGGT
>JBOHRM010000130.1:0-3376 GCA_050732715.1 Longimicrobiales bacterium | reverse complement strand
GCGGACGACATTGCCGGCTCCCGTTCATGGTGGCAACTGTCAGACGCATCCAGCGCGCGAATCTTCTCATTGGCCTCATCGGGAGAACGCCGCCGCCGTGGCAGCGTAGATGTTGGCGCACGGGCTCCATAAGGCTATGATCAAACGACCGCAACCCTGCGACGATCCCGGCGCTCGCGGCGCTAACGTCGCGGCTGCGATCCCGATTGCCATCGGCGTCCTTGCCCGTCGGACCACCGCGCGCCGGATGGCGACACGCGGCTCGAGAAACGAGGGACGACTCAGTGACGGCCAGCCGCTTGGCGCTCGCGCTCGCTCTCAGCGCTCCCCTCGCATTCAATGCTGCAGACGGCGGTCACGGCCGTTCGGTCGGTCGACAAGGCGGCGGCCCCGGCGAGTTCCAGGGGATCCACGGGCTCGGCCTCCTCGCCGGCGATACGATCATGGCCTGGGACTGGAATGCGCTGCGGACGTCCACGTTCACGCCCGATGGCGAGTTCGTGCGCAGTGTATCGCCGACGCTGGCGGAGCAGGGCTTCGCGCCGCAGTTCTTCGGCGCGTTCAGCGACGGCTCGTTCGTGATCCGGCCGAGCATCACCCCGAGCTCGCTGCTCGGCGCGGCGATGGGATGCGCCGTGACACCTCGGCCTACACGCGCTACGACGGCGCCAGCGGAGCATTCCTCGATACCATCGCCGTCACACCGGGCCAGGAGCGGTCCGTCCAATCGAGGCGAGAGGGCTTCTCGATCACGACGATCGCGTTCGCGCATCGACCTCACCTAGCCGTGCGCGACGACCTCGCTTATCTCGGCGTGAGCGACCGCTTCGAAATCCGCGTACGGAACGCCGGCGCGTGCATCGTGTCGAGTGCGCTGGTTGCGTGTGCATCGGATCCGCAGCCCGAGTGGTGCGCGGCCGAGGCCGGTGAGCCGGTCGTCGTGGCCGGCGCCGCCTCTCGGTGGGAACAGGACGGCGTCGCCTTGCGGTTCACGGAGCTGTGGCGCGCGGGCGGGTTGAACGAAGGCGAGGAGCTCGCGTTCCCGATCTCGACCGCGGTGGCCGTCGATGGCCGGCTCGCAATTGCCGACTTTCAACTCGGCGAGGCAATCGTCGTCAATCCGGACGGCACTTGGGACGGCTCGTGGACACGGACGGGCAGCGGACCTGGAGAGGTCCGGAGTCCGCTCGGCGCAGCGTGGGACGACGCTGGGAACCTCCTGGTCTACAATATTGCCCGCCACCGCATCGTGCGGCTCTTGGCCGCGCGAGCGCTTCGCGACGAGATCGAGGTCCCGCCCGAACTGGGCGCACCGATCATGGAAGCCGGTGGACTGGCTTGGACCGCGACCACAGGAGAGGGCGCCATCTACATCGAACCGCTGCTTCCGCCATTCGACAACGTGCCATCGGAGGCCACAGCAGTTGCCATTCGGTGGATGCCGGGGCAGGCGGGCGTCGACACCATTGTTCGGGTCCGAGTGCCGATCATTCCGCTGGACCAGCACACGGGAACGATACTGCCCGGCGCCGCGCGGCCTGTCATCGCGCCGGCGGCCGGTGGCACGTTCGCCGTAGGCGGGACCGCCAGCGGATACGTCGTCCGTGTCATGGGCGATGAGGGCGAGCCGATCCGCACGATCTGTCGCAACACCCCCTCGCTTCCGCTAACGGATGTCGAGCGTGGGGAGGCGGCTCCGCCGGGCTGGGATCCGGGTCCCGAGCTCGAGCGTACCCTCGCGGCGATCCGCGCGGCACGGCGGCCCGAACCGGCACCATTCGGGCGCATGTTTTACGATGCCGTGGGCCGACTCTGGGTCCAGCGTGATCGGGCTACGCCGTTCTCGGTTGATCAGGTTTACGGCGTCGCGGGCGCCGCGTTCGACCTGTTCGCGACGTCCGGCGAGTGGCTCGGTGAAACGCGTGCCCCCGCGACTGCGCGGATTCTGGCGGCGACCGCCGATCGCGCCTACGCGCTCGAAGAGAGCGACGAGGGCACGCTCTGGCTCGTCGCGTATCGCCTGCATCTCGATCCGTCCTAGTTGCAATCTCGTCCCGAGGTGCTCGCGTCCACGACGCTCGTCCGTTCCTCGCGCGACGCTCGAATCTGCCGCGTCCCATCGTGTCACAAAACGACGCAATTATGACCCCCTTGCGAGGCTTCCCATATAGAGCGCCGTCGAGCGTCGCGCTAGGAACCATCCAGTGGCGAGTTCCGGCGCGCAGCGGCGAACTGGATTTTCCCTCCGCGCTGGGATCGGGCTTGCTGGACGGCTGCTCACGGGCGTGGCGTCATCGACCCCTCCAAGAGCCGCAGCGCCTCCGCATTGACCCATTGCCGCTCAGGAAAGCCGTGTCCCCATTCCCCGGGCGTGACCTCGCGCGCCTGGTGCCAGCCCGGGACTTCGCGCCAGTCGAGGAACTTGCGCAGGCTTGCGCGAGCATCGCGTGATGCGCCGCGTTCCAGCAGCTCGCGGGTCATTGCCGCATCGCGCTGCAAGCCGTTCGAGAAAGCGCTGCTCACGACGGCATTGAACAGCGGCGTGTGCCGGCCGAAGCCGTCCGCGTCGATGTCTGCGCGCGCGTCGACGTCCGCCCCGCGAGCGAGGAGCATGTCGAATATCTCCTGCTCGCCGAAGTCGATGGCGAGATGGAGGAGTGTGGTTCCGTCCAGCGGCGTGCCGTGCATGCCGGACCGGCCATCATCAGCGCAGCCGAGCTCAGGCGGATAGATATCACGGTACCGGAAACGTCGCTCGATCAGCTTCGGGTCGCGATCCAAATGTTTCTCGAGCCGGTCGATGCGGCCGCGGTGAAACGCCATGATCGGCGTGTCAGGGAGCTCGTAACCCTTGTCGGCGAAGATCGCGAGCACCTCGTGCTTGGCCGCGGGGTTGCGCGCATAGGTCTCGAGCGCCAACGCCAGTGGCGCCAGTCGGTCGCCGTGCTCATCGGTGAAAAGCGCACCTTGCTCGACGAGAAAGCGCAGTCCCTGCGGTTTGAGCGTTTCGCACGAGCCCATGACGATGCCGGGCGCCAGCCGTGCGCCGCGCGCGAGCAGCCATCTCGCACACTCGATCCTGCCCTGGAGCAGCGCGCGGTCGAACGCGTGCTGATAGTCTCGCGCACCGAGCTCGGCGATCGCCTGGACGATCTCGAGCCGGCCGAGGTTCGCGGCATGACTCATCGGCGGCCCCCAATTACCGCTTCGGACGGGCACGTGCAGCAGCTCTGGATTTGCGCCGAGCAGGCGAACCGCGGTGTCGCGGTCATTTGCACGAATCGCGCGGTCCAACGCATCGACGACCGCATTCGACGTGATTCTCTGCTTCATCTGGGCCCAGCTCGAGAACCCGTATTCGCGCGCGATGACCAGC
>JBOHRM010000129.1:0-3611 GCA_050732715.1 Longimicrobiales bacterium | reverse complement strand
CGGCCTGGTGGGTCGGAACGGCAACGGACCGGGCGACAGTACGATCTTCGGCTACCGCGGCGAAACGGGGGTCAACCGCGATCTCATGGCGCAACCGGACGAGCGCATCCGCGAGCTGAACCGCGAGGAGCCCGTGGATGGCGAGCGCACCGAGGTGTACTGCACCAAAATCGGCACGGAGCGCCCGGACCAGATGTACATCATCGGCGCACACATGGACGGGCACGGGGTCAACGAAGCGGTGAACGACGATGGTTCCGGCACGGCGCTGGTGCTCGAGATCGCACGCGTGCTGCACCTGCCGGGCGTCGAGACCGACGTCTCGATCCGCTTCGCGCTGTGGAACAACGAGGAGACCGGCCTGAACGGCTCGCGCGGCTACGTCGAGCAGCGCCAGGCGCTGCGGGGGATCGAGGATCCGCCTGGCTCCGGGCGCTACCCCGAGCCCACCTGGCTGGGCATGATCCAGCACGACATGATGCTCTGGGACCATGGCGCCCCGCGCGCCGACGGCACCGTGAGCCGCGAGCAGCGCCCCGAGGCCGACGTCAACATCGAGTTCCAGAGCGACTCCGACCTCGCCGAGGAGTCGATGGAGCTTGCGTTCGTGTTCAAGGCGGCTGCCGATGCCTACAACACCGATTACCCGGCTACGGTCGGCCCGCACATGACCAACACCGACTCGACGCCGTTCATGAATCTCGTGCCGTCGATCAGCCTGCGCGAGAACGAGCGCGGCGCCCAGACCGGCGGCGGCTGGAACCCCACCTGGCACACGCCGCTGGACGTGTGGACCACGTTCACCGACGACGACTTCCGCCTCGGCCTCAACGCCACGCAGACGACCCTGGCGGCGATCGCCGATCTCACCGGAGCGCGCATCGAGGAGTGAGGCATCGGCGAACACGCTGGAAGCGAGCGAACGCGAACATGAAGCGAGACTTCCTCGAGACCCCTGACTTCGAGACGGACGAGCTGTACGAGCTGCTGCGGCTGGCGGCGCGCATGAAGGCGAGCGAGTACGCGGATCGGCCACTCGCCGGTAAGACGCTGGGCATGATCTTCGAGAAGAGCTCGACGCGGACGCGCGTGTCGTTCGAGGTCGGCACGTACCAGCTCGGCGGGCACGCGCTCTTCCTTTCCTCGCGCGACATCCAGCTCGGCCGCGGCGAGCCGATCAAGGACACGGCGCGCGTGCTGTCGCGCTACGTCGACGGCATCATGATCCGCACGTTCGGTCACGACGTGGTGCGCGAGCTGGCGTCGTATGCGACGGTGCCGGTGATCAACGGCCTCACGGATCTGCTGCACCCCTGCCAGGTCCTCGCCGACGTGTTCACGATCCAGGAGAGCTTCGGGGAAGACCTCACACCGCGCACGGTGGCGTGGGTCGGCGATGGCAACAACATGGCGAACTCGTGGTTGAACGCGGCGTACCGTTTCGGGTTCACGCTCCGGCTCGCCTGTCCCGAAGGTTACCGGCCCGATCCTCAGGTGCTCGAGCGCGCTTGCGGCTCGGCGAAGGTGCTGCTCACGGCGGAGCCGGCGGAGGCGGTCGACGGCGCCGACGTGGTCAGCACCGACGTCTGGGCGTCGATGGGTCAGGAGGCCGAGGCCGAGGCGCGGGCGCGGGCGTTCGCCGGCTACCATGTCGACGCCGAACTGATGCGTCGAGCCACGCCGTCGGCCATCTTTCTGCACTGTCTGCCTGCGCATCGAGGCGAGGAGGTGTCGGAGGAGGTGTTCGAGGGTCCGCAATCGCGTGTGTTCGATGAGGCCGAGAACCGGCTGCACGTGCAGAAGGCGCTGCTGGCGACGCTGATGGCGAGCTGAGCACGATGAACCAACCGCAGGTAGGCGAGTGGAGAACGAGGTGAGTGCGGGTCTGGCACACACGCCGCTGTTCGCCGGGCACGAGCGGCTCGGCGCGAAGCTCGTGTCGTTCGCGGGCTACGCGATGCCGGTGCAATATCCGACCGGCATCATCGCGGAGCATCGCGCCGTCCGCACGCGCGCCGGCCTGTTCGACGTGTCGCACATGGGAGAGGTCGAGCTGGCGGGCCGCGATGCGCTGGCGCTCGCGCAGTACGCGACCACGAACGACGTCGCACGGCTCGACGTCGGGCAGGCGCAGTACACCACGCTCTGCCGCGAAGACGGCGGCACGATGGACGACTGCGTGATCTATCGCTTCGCCGATCACTACATGCTGGTGGTGAACGCGGCGAATCGCGAGAAGGATCGGGACTGGCTCGAGCACCTCACCGGCCGCTTCGACGCCGTGGTCACGGACCGCTCGGACGAGATCGGGTTGGTCGCGGTCCAGGGGCCGGCGTCCCAGCGGATCGTGGGCCGGCTGACCGGCGTCGATCTCGACGCCATTGAGTACTACCATTTTGCCGAGGCCGACGTCGCCGGCGTGCGCTCGGTCATCAGCCGGACCGGTTACACGGGCGAAGACGGGTTCGAGCTGTACGTCCCCGCGGATGCCGCGGCACGACTGTGGGTCGCGCTGCTCGACGCCGGCGCCGAGGACGGTCTGATTGCTGCCGGGCTCGGTGCGCGGGACTCGCTGCGGCTCGAGATGGGCTACGCGCTTTACGGCAACGACCTCGACGAGAGGCATTCACCGCTCGAGGCGGGGCTCGGCTGGGTGGTCAAGCTCGACAAGGGCGAGTTCTCGGGGCGTGACGCGCTGGCCCGGCTGAAGGCGCAGGGCCTGCGCGAGAAGCTGATCGGCTTCGTGCTGAACGAGCGCGGCTTTCCGCGTCCGGGCTACATGGTTCGTGTCGGCGGCGAGCCTGCCGGCGTGGTCACGAGCGGGATCCTCAGCCCGTCGCTCGATCGCGGCATCGGGCTCGCCTGGGTTCCTGTCGAGGCCTCCAAGCCCGGTACCGCGATCGAGGTGGTGATTCGCGACCGCGCGCAGCCGGCCGAGGTCGTCCGCACGCCGTTCTACAAGGACGGCTCGATCCGCCGGTGAACGCGTGAACCCGATCCGCGTCGCGATCGTCACGGTCTCGGACGGCGTGACCGCGGGTACGCGCGCGGACGGCAGCGGTGACGCGATCGCCGAGTGGGCCGAGCGTTCCGGGCACTGCATCACCGGGCGAGTCGTCGTGCCGGACCGTTCCGAGTCGATCGCCGCCGCGCTCGCGCGGCTCGCCGATGCGGGCGACAGCGATGTGATCCTCACAACGGGTGGCACCGGCCTCACGCGCAACGATGTCACGCCCGAAGCGACGCGCGCCGTGATCGAGCGTGAGGCGCCCGGCGTCGCGGAAGCGATCCGCGAGCGCGGCGCGCGGTCGACGGCATACGCATGGCTGTCCCGCGGCATCGCCGGGACGCGCGGCCGCACACTCGTCGTCAACCTGCCCGGCAGCGAGGGTGGGGTTCGTGACGGCCTCACCGTTCTCGACAGCCTCGTACGGCACGCGGTCCAGCTGCTCCGAGGCGTCGACACGGAACGACACGACTGAGTGCTGAATGATGAATGCGGAATGCGAAATGTCTGAGCTGCGTAGTCGCACCGTGATGATTCATCATTCATCATTCATCATTCATCATTGCCGTGCCCATGCCTGAGACGGTGATCATCACCACTCAGG
>JBOHRM010000128.1:0-2767 GCA_050732715.1 Longimicrobiales bacterium | reverse complement strand
ATGTTCAGCAGCGTCGTCTTGCCGGCGCCCGTGCCGCCGGAGATCAAGATGTTGAGCCGCGCCTTCACCGCGCCCGCGAGCAGCTCGAGCATCGCCGCGGTCAGGCTCGCTTTCCCGACCAGATCCTCGCCGGCCAGCGTGTCGCGGTCGAATTTGCGGATCGAGAGGTGCGGCCCGTCGATCGCGAGCGGCGGGATGATCGCGTGTACGCGCGAGCCGTCCGCGAGCCGCGCATCGACCATCGGCGATGAGTCATCGATCCGCCGGCCGACGGCCGACACGATCCGGTCGATGACCTGGAGCAGATGCCGATCATCGCGGAAACGCACGTTCGTGGGCTCGAGCCGGCCGTGCCGTTCGACGAACACATGGCCCGCCGTGTTCACGAGGATGTCCGCGACCTCGGGGTCCTTCATCAGCGGTTCGAGCGGACCGAGGCCGAAGATCTCGTCGAGGATCTGCTCGACGAGCGTTTCCCGCTCCTCGAGGTTCAGTGCGACGTCCTCGACGGAGACCTGATCGAGCACGAGCTGGCGAACCGCCGTCGTCGCCTGATAGCGGTCGACCGCCTCGAGGTTCGCGAGATTCAGCCGCTCGAGGACGCGCCGGTGGATGCGCGACTTCACGTCCTGGAGCTGCGCGCCGTGCAGCACGCCGGACGAGCGCTGCGGCGTGGTCCACGCCAGGCTCCGGGCGTCCGGATCCCTCGCGAGCGGCCCCTTCCCGTCCAATGACTCCACCTGCGCTACTTTCCTTTCTTCCCCGTCTCACCGCGACGGAGCAGCCGGCCGATGCCGCGCGGACGGTCGGGCGCCCGGCCGTTCTGTGACGTCACCGGCTCCGCGAGCTGCTGGGCCATGGCACGCAGTCCCCGCGCATATCGCGACTTCGCCTCGAGCACCACGGGCCGGCCCTCGTTCACGCTCGCGCCGACACGCTCGTCATCACTCTCGAGGCTCCAGTAGACTCGCCGGTCGAGCGTCTTCGCCACGTCCGCCGGCGAGATCACGTCCGACGCCTGTCTCCGCTTCAGCACCACGCGGATGCGGTCCGCGCCGCGGCCGAGCGTCTGATCGATCACCGGCAAGATCTTCTTGGTGTTGCGGAGCGCCGGCAGATCGGGCGTGGTCAGCAGCAGGATCTGCTCGCTGCTCTCGAACGTACCCAGCGCCGCCGGCGTCATCGCGCGCGCCAGGTCCACCACCACCCACTCGTACTGCCGCCGCAGAAGCTGGAGAATCGAGCGGACCTGCTCGCGCGTCAGCGGCTCGCCCGCCGCCGGCTGCGCCGGTGACGCCAGCACGTGGATGCCGGATTCGTGACGCTCGACGTACGAGGCGAGAAGGTTCCGGTCCACGCGGTGCAGGTTCCTCGCGACGTCCATGACGCTGTAGCGCGGGTGCAGCCCGAGATACAGTGCCGCGCTGCCCAGCTCGATGTCCAGGTCGACCAGGATCGTGCTCCCGCCGGTCAACGCGTGAAGCTGAACGGCGAGATTCGCGGCGGCGATGCTCACGCCCGTGCCGCCCTTCGCGCTGAACAACGCGATGACGTGTCCCGCATCCTGCGGCTGCTGCGCCGAGGGCAGCCCACCCACGCGGCGCAGCGCGCGCGACAACGCCGCGGCCAGATCCGCATCCTCGACCGGCAGCGGAAGGTACTCGGACGCGCCCACCCGCATCGCCTCGAGCAGCAGCTCGGGATTCGCCGACGGCCCCGCCATCACGAACGTTCGCGTCGGGCTCGCCTCCGAGAGGTGCCGCGCGAACCGCAAGCCGAGCGACAGATCGCGCGTCAGGTCGAGGACCACCACCTGCACATCCGCGTCGCGCAGCTGATCGACCGATTGACGGTCGAGCTCCGCGAGCGGCGTCGTGACATCCGGCCGAATCTCGACCGCGAGCTCCGCCTGCGCCGCGAGCCCACGGACTCGCTGGCAAAACGCAGGGTCTGTCGAAACGACGACGACGGGGACTTTGGCTTCGTTCATCGAGCGTTTGGGCTATCGGGTCAGCTGCAGCGTCAACATCGTCTTGCTCGGTCCCTCGCCGCTTCCGCTTGCGTACCTGAGAAACTTTCCCTCCACCAATTCGCTATCTGGGCTCGCCGATTCGACGAAAAAGAGAAGGAAGTCTCTCGCCTCGACCATTTGGTCTGATAGTGGTCTATACAACATCACCGTCACGATGCGCGGACTGCTCCAGCCATATCTGCTGTTGATACCTGTGTCTAAGTGCCAGGCAGCTTCCGGGTCTTTGCTGTACAGTTCCCATGCCCAATTCCTTATGGGTGGAGGGCCGACGCCGACCTGCCCAGGGGGCTCGAGCGAAATTGGGTCGCCATTAGGGCACGGCTCGAAGTTGGTATTCTCCCACTTGGGCAAGAAGTCTAGAGTGATGTATTCGTGTTTCGCCGGGCCCTCTCCCTCCGGCGCGATTATGACACTAACCCCTTCTTGCGCCGGATCCCATTCGAAGTCAAACGCTAAGGGAGCGACGCAATTCGCACTGTTCGCCGGGGCGGTTCCCGCGGTTGCGGCTGCCGCAACGGGCCTCGCCGTGAAGCCGAACAACCGCGCGAACCACAGTGGGACGCTCTCCCTTCGAACACGCACGTTGATGGAATCGACTCCGAAAACCGTGACCGTCACCTCTTCCGCGTCGATCGGCACGCCACGGATATCGTTCAACGTCGCATAGTGCCTCGCCCGCTGCGCAGCGTCGGCGCCAGGGTTGAGGAACGCGCTCGCGCCGGCGAGCGCGGCCGC
>JBOHRM010000127.1:0-8251 GCA_050732715.1 Longimicrobiales bacterium | reverse complement strand
GGGCGACCTCGACGAGGAGTTCGCGTTGGCGATGCGGTGGTCGGGGTCGCGTTCCCTGGCCTGGCGCCGGTACTGGCGTTTGGCGGTCGCATCGATCGTTTCAACCCGATTCCGGCCCGGTCCACGGGGTCGTCGCGAGCCCGGCCGGGAACAAAGCGGAGCGAAAGCCATGGAGATGCTACTCCGGGATGTGCGTTACGCCCTACGTAGGCTCGCCCGCACGCCGGTGTTCGCTGGTGTTGCGGTGTCGACGCTGGCCATTGCCATTGGCGCTAACTCCGCGGTGTTCAGCGTCGTCAACGGTGTGCTGCTCGAACCGTTGTCGTTCGATGAGCCGGACCGGCTTGTCGGCCTGTGGCACACGGCGCCAGGTCTCGACAGCGAATGGTTGCCTCAGTCGGCAGCTTTGCATTTCACCTATCTCGACGCCAATCGCTCCTTCGAAGGCGTTGGGATGTGGGCCGATGGGTCCGTGTCGGTCGCGGGTATGGAGGCTCCCGAGAAGGTGGATGCGATCTCTCTGACGCACACCACGCTCCCGATCCTGCGTGTCCGGCCGATGGTCGGCCGCCTCTTCAGTGAACGTGACGACAGTCCTGGTGCACCGCCGACGGTCCTGCTCGGGCACGGCTTTTGGCAGACGCGCTTCGGCGGCGACCCGGGCGTGGTCGGACAGATGCTCACGGTCGACGGACAGGCCCGCGAGGTCATCGGTGTGTTGCCCGCCGATCTACAGTTCCTCGACTACGATCCGTCAGTCTACCTTCCTCTCCAGCTCGATCCGCACGACCTGATCTTCAGCACCTTCAACTACCAGGGAGTAGCGAGGCTACGGCCCGGTGTGAGCATGGAGCGGGCGAACGCCGACGTCGCGCGCATGATCCCGCTGGCTTTAGAGCGTTTTCCTGGCGGCTTCACAGAAGGGATGCTCGAGGAGGCACGCTTCGCGCCGCGCCTGCGGCCCCTCAAGGAGGACGTGGTCGGCGACATCGGAAACGTCCTCTGGGTGTTGTTTGGCACGGTCGGCATCATGCTGCTGATCGCCTGCGCCAACGTCGGGAACCTGTTTCTGGTGCGGGCCAATGAGCGGCAGACGGAGGTGGCCGTGCGCGCGGCGATGGGTGCGAGCCACGGCGCACTCGCGCGCGAGTTCCTGACCGAGAGCATGACGCTGGGGCTGCTGGGCGGCGCCGGCGGGATGGTGCTGGCTCACGCCGGCGTGGCCCTTCTGCAATCCCTGGCACCAGAAGGGCTGCCGCGCCTGGACGAGATCGCGATCCGCCCCGTCGTCTTGCTGTTCACTCTCGGGCTGGCATTGCTCGTCGGTTTGCTCTTTGGCCTCGTACCGCTGCTGGGCCGCGGCGGCGAGCTCAACCGCGCGCTCAGGGAGGGCGGCGAAAGGGGCGGTCGAGCGGACAAGGCGCGCAGCCGAGCGCGTGACACGCTCGTCGTTGCCCAGATGGCTTTGGCCCTGGTGCTGCTGGTGGGCGCGGGCCTCATGATCAGGAGCCTGCTGGCGATGGGCGAGGTGCGGCCCGGCTTCGAACGGCCGGAGGAGGTTCTGGCGGTGCGTGTCGATGTTCCGTCGGCCGAGATCGCGGAGCCCGAGCAGGTGGCGCTCGCCTATGAGCAGATGCTGCGGAACCTGCAAGCGATCCCAGGCGTCAGCTCGGTCGGCGGGTCGTCCCGGGTCACGATGGATGGTGGGGATAGCAACGCCCCGCTCGGCGTTGAGGGATTCTTTGTGCCCGAGGGCCAGTTCTCACCGACCCAGGACTACAAATGGGTGTTGCCGGGTTACTTCGAGACGATGCAGAACAAGGTGCTGGCGGGCCGCTCGATCACCTGGGCTGACATCCACGCGCGGGCACCCGTGGCGGTGATCACTGAGAACCTGGCGCTCGCATACTGGGGCAGCGCAGCGGAGGCGATCGGCAAGCGTGTCCGGGCCGAAGCAGCACCAACAGAGAGTGGTCGGGAACCTCCGTGGCGCGAGGTTATCGGTGTAATCGGCAACGTGCGCGACGATGGCATCGCGCAAGATCCGGTGCCGACTGTTTACTGGCCGGTGATCAATCGGCAGTTCTGGGGCGCGGATCTGATGGTACGCCGGACGATGACTTTCGTCGTCCGAGCCCCACGGATACGCACCGCAGGCTTCATGGACGAAGTGCGCACCGCGATCTGGGCGGTGAATCCCAACCTGCCATTGGCGAACGTTCGAACGCTTCGAGAGATCCTGGCTCGGTCGATGGCGCGTACCTCTTTCGCTTTCGTGATGCTGATGATCGCCTCGTCCGCAGCGCTGCTGCTCGGTGTCGTGGGGATCTACGGCGTGACCTCGTACGCCGTCGCGCAGCGTCGCCACGAGCTCGGCTTACGTGTGGCGCTCGGCGCCCAGCGCGGCGACGTCTCCCGGCTCGTCCTGCGTCACACCTTCGTGCTCGCCGGCGTCGGCACGGTCTCAGGCGTGGCTATGGCGATCGGTCTCACGCGCTGGCTATCCGCTCTGCTGTACGGTGTGAGCCCTGTCGACCCGCTGACGTTCGCGGCGGTGACCTTCGCAGTGGCCGCGACCGCTTTGGTGGCCAGCTACCTGCCTGCTCGACGGGCAGCTTGCGTGGATCCAGTGACTGCGCTTCGCGGGAAATGACAAGAATGCGGTATGCACTGGGGCCCCCGGAGGCGGCCGGCAGCCAACGGAACGTTCCATAGAGCCGAAGGTCGGCACGCAATTAGGTCTGCTTTGCCGTGGGCCCCTTGAGCCTTCCGGAGCCTCATGACGCCGCGTTGATAATCCTCGGCATCGTTGGCCATGAGCTGCGACGTACTGGTGCGCTCAAGCAGACCGCGCGACAAGGCGGCTCGAAAAGGTTATCTCAGCGGGAAAGTGCTGCATCACATCCGTGGTACAGTCCGTGAACCCAGCCTCAGCCATCAGGCTACGGATTGCGGGTGTGGCGAGATATCGTTTCCGATCGGCGTGGAGCGCTGCTAGAAATTCCGCGAGCGACTCGCCGCATACCTCGCGGGATGTCTGGATTTCCTGAGGCAGCTCGACTTGATCGGTGAGCTTCCGGAGTTCGCCCAGCTCGTCGCCTCTGCCGAGGTGGACGCGAACGTTCTCTGGGCCATGATGCTGTACTTGCTCCCGCTCGCTTGGCTCGTGAGAGGCGGTGGCGACGTGGAGGGGTGTTGGCGGTCCTGGTCGGGGTTGTCCGTTTGTTCTTCCTCGCGGCGATGCTTATGTTCGGCGTGATAGCGCTTCTGGTCCGGCTTGAGGGCCGCACTCACCGCTGCTAGGACCCTAGTAATTGCACGATGAGTCCGGGTGATTCCCCCAGAACGGAGTACCTCCGACGGCTAGAGGACCGGCAGCGATCCGCACGCCGATACGAAGACATTTCCCGGCGAGTCGCCTGGATGCGACTGGGCGTCGCCTTCGCTTTCGTTGTGGTGCTATGGTTGAGCGTCTTCCGAGGCGCGTTGACGCCGTGGTGGCTGCTCGCGCCTGCGGTGTCGTTTCTGGCGCTGGTGGCGATGCACCTGCGTGTCCGGGAGAAGAGGCGGCGCGCGATCGAAGGGGTCGCCTTCTATGAGGACGGGCTCGCTCGGGTCGAAGACCGATGGATGGGCCGGAGACGCGGCTCGGATCGGTTCGAGGACGATTCCCACTTATATGCCGCGGACCTGAACATCTTCGGCGCGGGGTCCCTGTTCGAACTGCTTTCGACGGCGCGAACTCGTGCCGGAGAAGAGACGCTCGCGGGTTGGTTAACCACGCCGGCCAGCCAGGCCGAGATCCAGGCCCGACAGGAAGCTGTCGAAGAGCTGCGCGGGCGAATCGATTTGCGAGAAGATTTGGCTGTTCTCGGCGCCGGCAACCGATCGCCGACGGAACCCGAGCGCCTGGTCCGATGGACGACGATGCCCTCTATTTTCCCTGGGCGGCATCTTAAAATTATCTTCCCCCTTCTGGCTGCTGTGGTCTTCGCTTCTCTGCTGGCGGTCTGGCTCTCTGATACGGATCGTGCATGGTTGGCCTTTTACGGGAGCGTGTCGGCAGCGGGCTTGGTGGGACTCTTCTATCGCACGCGCGTCCGTCAGACTCTTTCGGCGGCGCAGGACCATGCCGGCGAAATTGACCTGCTTTCACAGGTGCTGGCTCGTCTGGAACGAGAACAGTTCCGCTCGCCGAAGCTGGTGGCGATGCGCGCGTCGCTCGAAACTGCCGGCTCCGCGCCATCCAGCCAGGCCGCCCGCTTCGCGCGGCTCGTTGACCTGGCGAACTGGAGACGGACGGAACTTCCCCTGACGCTGATAATCCTGTACAAAGCAGGTCTGCTGGTCCTTCCGTTCACCTTCGCGTTGTGGTTAACGCAGGTGGCCCGGGCCATGGATGCCTGGCGGAGCTGTTACGGCCCTGCCGTCGGCCGCTGGGCAGCGGCCGTCGGAGAATTCGAAGCCTTGTGCGCTCTCGCAGGATATGCGTACGAGCACCCGGCCGACCCGTTTCCCGAAGTGGTGGACTCCGGTCCCTTTTTCCATGGGATGGCCCTGCGGCATCCCTTGATAGCGCAGGCGGCCTCCGTTCCGAACACCGTCCGACTCGGCCCCGATTCCCGACTGCTCGTCGTGAGCGGGTCGAATATGTCCGGGAAGAGCACACTGCTTCGGACCGTCGGAGTAAACGTCGTTCTGGCGCTCGCCGGAGCGCCGGTCCGAGCCGAGCGTCTGCGACTATCTACACTCGACCTCGGAGCCACGATTCGCATTCAGGATTCGTTGCAGGCAGGAACCTCCCGCTTCTATGCGGAGATTCAGCGCATCCGGCAGATCATGGATCAGACCGATGGTCCCGATCCTGTCCTTTTTCTGCTGGATGAGATCCTGCAAGGGACCAACTCCGATGATCGGGCTCAGGGCGCTGAGGCCATCATCCGCAGCTTGATCCGCCGCGGGGCTATCGGGCTTGTCACGACTCACGATCTGGCTCTGGCCAAGGTGGCCGACGCCCTGGCGCCGCTTGCGTCCAACGTCCATTTCGCAGACCGCCTCGAAGACGGGCGGCTCGTGTTCGACTACCGGATGCGCCCCGGCATCGTCCGTAGGTCGAACGCCCTGGAACTGATGCGCGCCGTGGGCCTGGATGTCGATGGCGATCACCGTCAAGTCGCCGTGCCTAAGCCTTCGGCGTTGGTGACGAGTAGGACGGATTGATAATCCTTCCGACGACTCCACCTGCGCAGGACCTGCACACACTTGGCGGACGTCCAGGCACATGACGTCATCGACCTGCAAAAGGAGCCGCTTGACACCGATGTTGTCGTGAAGTGGAGACGAGCCGTCCGGGATCGACTGGGAGTCGCTGCGCGAACGCGATGGAATCTACGTGTCTCCCGCCGGGCTTTTCGCCTGGATGCGGCGAAAAGAGGCTGGGGCCGTTACGGCGTTCAGGGACGCTGCCATCGCTACGCCAGGGGCATCGCGAGCAGTGACGGGGATTGACAGCACCATCCCCCTCGTTAGACCCCTCATGGCCCCCTCATGGCTCGCAGGGAACACGACCCCAGAGTCGAAGGTGTTTGGTATGCCGCCATGTTCTATTCGCGGCGGGAGCTTGTCGAGCAGGAGCGGAAAGTCTCAAGCACGCGGTGAAGTACAGCCGCGCGCGAGGAGCACGGACCCGCCCGAGATCGTCGAAGACGGCGGCGGTGACTTCCGTTACGTCCACGCTCGCCGTGTTCCGCGGCGACCGGCGACGGCGGGAGGAGTACGCTACTCCATCCGCCATTTCGGTCCGTGCGAACGACGGGCTCTCACGCGTAAGCGTGGGCGTCGGCTCGCGGCCGGAGCGGGCCGCATGATCCAGCACCCGTGGCATCAGGTTGGTGGTGGCGAGCCGTTAGGTAGGTAGCTTGGCAGCCGCTGCGTACGTTAATCGTCACGGCTCTCGGAAGATTGAGTGTCCGCCGATCCGCCGCCAGCGGACGGCGGGCACCCTTTCGCCGCCAACGTGGATTTCCGTCCACTCCCAGGTGGCCCGGCCGTCGGGACCCGAGAAGCTCCATGTCATCTCCCAGATCCCAGGAGCGCCCTCGACATCCTTCACGCGAAGCGACTTTGGCCATGTCGGCTTGCCTGCGCGCCGAGCCTGCGCAGCGTCACAAGCCTTGTTGAACTTGCGCACGGCCACGCGAAACGACCGCTTCTCGTCGTCGCTCAGCTTCTTGTAGTCCGTTTGGAAGCTCTGCGTCGTTTCGAACCTCACTCGTCCAGCGCGGCCAACAGGTCATCCACGCTCTCATGCCTGCGCACCCGTCCGGCCGCGATGTCTTCATCCGCTTCGCGCTCCATTCGCTGCCACCGCTGAGTCCAGAACCAGCGCTGATCCGCCGGGACGGCCGCAAGGGGATGAAGCTCGATCACCCCGTCGTCTCGCTCGACGATTCGAACCTGCGCCCCGGGATCGTCCAGGTGGTGGCGTTTACGCAGATCGGCCGGCAACGCCAGCGTTCCTCGCGTCTGCAGGGCTACATGGTATTCACGGATGCCCATGGTGTTTGCCTCCTTTTGACGTTATAACTCCCCCAATATACCGAATAGCCGCAATACAGTAAAGCGGCTAAGGCGCCATTCTGCCAACTCCTTTCTCCGGTGTCCACCCACCGGAAGGAAAGAACGGCAAATCCGCACGGAGGTTACGCTCGGCCTCGACCTCGATTTGAAGCCGCGGCTCATCGTCCAGGTCTTGTTCCGCACGGGCGGCGCCGAACCAGCGCGCGCGCTCCGTACTACGGGCATGCGACTCGACTCACTCGACCCGGAGCGCCTCTAGCGGGTCGATCGAGGAGGCACGGCGCGCGGGGAGGTAGGTGGCGAGCAGGCTGACCGCCGTCAACACGGCGACCGCGACGATGAGGCTGAGCGGATCAGTCGCGGAAACCTCGAACAGTAGCGCGTCCAGCAGGCGCGTGAGCGCGAGCGCGGCGGCGAGCCCGATCACGAGTCCGGCCGCGACGACGCCGAGGCCCTGGCGTACGAACCGCGCGCGCACCTGGCGAGGCAGTGCGCCGAGCGCGATGCGCAGGCCGATCTCGCGCGTGCGCTGGCTGGCGACGTAGCTGATCACGCCGTAGAGGCCGACGGCGCCGAGCAGCAGTGCGACGAGCGCGGCGATCGCGAGCACGGTCATAGTGAACGACCGCTCTGCGAGCGATCGGTCAACGACGCTCTCCATCGTGCGGATTGTCGTGAGCGGCACGTCGGGCGCGATTTGCGCGACCGCATGGCGCACCGCCGGCGCGAGCGCGGCCGGATCCCCGGTGGTGCGCAGGGCAAGCATCATCAAGGATAGGTCGGCGTCGTTGCTGGACGTCATCATCGGCCTGTACGCCATCGGTCGGATGTCCGCGTCCAGCCCAAAGAAGCGCACGTCGCCGACGACGCCGACCACGTCTAGCCACGGCGAATCCTCGCCGAGCTGGATCTGCTCGCCGATCGGGTCGTCGCCGAGGAATCGGCGTGCGAACGTCTCGTTCACCCACACGACGTGCGCGGCGGTCTCCTGGTCGCGCCGCTCGATGGCGCGGCCGCGGACGAGCGGGATGCCGAGCGCTTCGAGGAAGCCCGGTGTCGCGACGGTGTGCATTACGGTCGGCCCGACCGCGTCATCGGTGTTCGGGTGTGACTGGACGTCGAACGACGAACCCCAGAGCGACACCATGAGGATCGGCAAGCTTTTGGACGCGCCGGCGGCGGTCACGCCGGGCAAGCCTGCGACTTCGTCGACGACGCGCTGGTAAAACAGCGCCGCTTCCTGAGGGCTGTCATGCTCGCCCAGGCTGACGCCGACCGTCAGCACGTTCTCGGGCCGGAACCCCGGGTCCACTTGATTGAGTCGTTGAAGGCTGCGCACCATGAGCCCCGAGCCTGTCAGCAGCACGAGCGCGAGCGCGACCTGGCCGGCGATCAAGACCTTGCGCGTCCCGTGCCGCTGGCGTGAGCCGGTGTCGCTCCCGCCGACGCGCAGCACGGTGTCGAACGAAGCGCGCAGGAACCGCGGCAGTGGCAGCGCGCCGAGCGCGAGCCCGGCGATGACGCTGATCCCCGCTGCGAACAGCAGCGTGATCCCGTCGATCGTCACCTCATCGAGCCGGGGGAGCCGCGCCGCCTCGGCCGCGACGAGCAGCCGGACGCCCACCGTCGCCAGCACCACGCCGACGGCACCGCCGGCCGCGCCGAGCAGCAC
>JBOHRM010000126.1:0-2210 GCA_050732715.1 Longimicrobiales bacterium | reverse complement strand
CGCCGAGACCGAGCGCGACCTGTTTTTCGCGCAGGGCTACTATGCCGCGCGCGACCGGCTGTTCCAGTTCGAGATCTGGCGCGCTCAGGCGACCGGGACGACCGCGGAGATCCTCGGGCCTCGCGCCATCGAGCGCGACCACGGGACGCGGCTGTTCAGGTTCCGTGGCGATAGGACGCTCGAGCTGAACCACTATCATCCGCGGGGCGAGCAGATCATCACCGCGTACGTCGACGGCGTGAACGCGTACATCGACCAGGCGCTCGCGAACCCCGAAGCCCTGCCGCTGCCGTTCCACCTCCTCGGCATCCTGCCGAAGCACTGGACGCCGGAGGTCGTCATTTCGAGGCATCAGGGTCTGCTCGGCAACATTGACGACGAGCTCAATACCGGGCGGGCGGTGTGTCTGATCGGCGCGGAGCGCGTCAAGGCGCTCGAGTATTATCACCCGCACGAGCCGAACCTCGAGCTCGATCCGTCGCTCGACTGCGAATCGTTGCTCGAGGATGACATCCTCGGGCTGTACCGCGCGTACCGTCGTGACATCGATTTTCGGCCCGGAGACATCGTTGCCGCGGAGCTGCGCGCGGACGATGAGCGTTGGGCGCGGCTCGCCGCGGCGCTGGATGATGAGGAACGCGCGCTACGCGATGACGCGCGTGAGAGCATCGGCAGCAACAACTGGGTGGTGAGCGGGGCGCGCATGCAGGACGGCTATGCGTTCATGGCGAACGACCCGCATCGTCGGCAGGCCGTGCCGTCCCTGCGCTATTGGGTCCATCTCGTGGGTCCCGGCTGGAACGTGATCGGCGGCGGCGAACCCGAGATCCCGGGGGTCTCGATCGGGCACAACGGGTACGGCGCGTGGGGCCTGACCGTCTTCAGCACGGACGGGGAAGACCTGTACGTCTACGAGACGAACCCGGAGAACGCGAACCAGTACCGTTACGACGGTGGCTGGGAGGACATGCGTGTGATCGAAGAGACGATCGACGTCAAGGGCGCGGAGCCGGTGACGGTCGAGCTGAAGTACACGCGGCACGGGCCGGTCACGTTCGAGGACCCCGAGAAGCACATCGCCTACGCCGTCCATCCAGCTTGGATGGAGATCGGCGGCGCTCCGTACCTCGCCTCTCTACGCATGGACCAGGCGATGAGCTGGGAAGAGTTCCGCGACGCGTGCAGGTACAGCCACATCCCGGGCGAGAACATGGTCTGGGCGGACCGGGACGGGAACATCGGGTGGCAGGCCGTCGGCATCGCGCCGATCCGCCGCAACTTCAGCGGGATGGTGCCCGTGCCGGGAGATGGGCGCTACGAATGGGACGGCTACCTGCCGATCGAGGAGAAGCCGCACGAGCTGAACCCCGAGCGCGGCTACATCGAGACATCGAACAGCAACTACACGCCGCCGGACTTCGCGCACCTCGATGCGATCGGCTTCACGTGGGCCGACCCGTTCCGCTGGGCGCGGGCGAGCGAGGTGCTCGCCTCGGGCCGCAAGCTGAACATGATGGATATGGTACGGCTACAGCATGATTACCTGTCGATCCCCGCGCGCACGCTCGTGCCGTTGCTCAGCGGGCTCGAGGTAGGCGAAACGGGTGATGCCGACGTCGACCGCGCACGCAGGCGCCTGCTCGACTGGGATTACGTGCTCGACAAGAACTCCGTCGAGGCGGGAATCTATGTGGCGTTCGAGCGACGGCTGATCGACAACGTGAACGCGCTTTTCGTGCCGCCCGAGGTGAGCGACTACGTTCGCGTCGGAATGAAGCGCGCGATCGATTGGCTGCTCGCGCCCGATGGCGCATTCGGCGTCGATCCGATCACCGGCCGCGACGCGTTTGTTCTGCGCGCTCTCTTGGAAGCCATGCAGGACCTGCGGGAGAAGCTCGGGCCCGAGATGGACGGCTGGACGTACGGCCAGGAGCAGTACAAGCACGCGTTGATTCGGCACCCGCTCGCGCCGGCCGTCAACGAGGAGACGCGGGCCAGGCTGAACGTCGGTCCCGCGCCGCGGGGCGGGAACGGCCACACTGTCGGCAACACGGGCAACGGTGACAATCAGACATCCGGCGCGTCGTTTCGCATCTTCGTCGACACGCGTGACTGGGACAATACGCTGGGGATGAACAGCCCCGGCCAAGTCGGCGACCCCTACCACCCGCTGTACGAAAATCTGTTCGAGCTGTGGGCGAACGACCGGG
>JBOHRM010000125.1:0-1154 GCA_050732715.1 Longimicrobiales bacterium | reverse complement strand
GAGCGCGTGCCGCGAGGCCGCGCCCGCACTCGATGAGCCGGCAACGCTCGAGCTCGATGGCGAAACCATCCAGCTCGCGCGGGGCGTGCAGGTGGTCGAGATCGAGGTCGCGCGAGCTTCGGCGGGCCGCGAGTTCGAGCCAGCCAGCGCCGCCGCGGAAACAGGCGACGTCGTCCGCTTCATCGCACGAGATGGTCACAGCCACGCCGTGGCGTTCGACGGCGCAGCGCTCGAGCCGGCCGCGCTGGCGTTCCTCGAGCGAACCGGTCAACTGCGCGGGCCGCCGCTGCTGAACGACGGCACGAGCTGGATCGTCAGCCTGGACGGTGCGCCGCCCGGCGATTATCCGTACGTCTGCCTCACGCATGACCAGCGCGGCGTGATCGCGGTTGCGCCGGGTTGACGCCGAGCATCTCATGAAGAAGGTCGCGATTATACCCGGCGACGGGATCGGCGTCGAGGTGACCCGCCAGGCGGTGAAGGTCCTGCGTCGCGTCGCGGACGCCGTGGGGCCCGTGCTCGAGCTCGTCGACTGGGATCTCGGCGCCGAGCGTTATCTCCGCACCGGTACCGCGATCACGGACGACGAGCTGACCGAGCTGGGAACGGCTTACGATGCGATCTTTCTCGGCGCGCTCGGCGATCCGCGCGTACCCGACCACGCCCACGCGCGCGCAATCCTGCTCGGCCTCCGGTTCAGCCTCGACTTGTACATCAATCTCCGCCCGGTCCGCCTCTATGACGCGTCGCTTTCTCCACTTCGAGACGTGGGACCCGACGACGTCGACTTCGTCATCTTCCGCGAGAACACGGAGGGCGTTTACGTCGGCGTAGGCGGTCAGTTCAAGAAGGGCACGCCGGACGAGATCGCGATCGAAGAAGACATCAGCACGCGTAAAGGCGTCGAACGGATCATCCGCGCAGCATTCACGTTCGCGCGCGAGCGCGGCCGCCGCCGCGTCACGCTGACCGACAAGGCGAACGCGATGCCGCACGCGGGCGAGCTATGGCGCCGCGTCTTCTCCGAGGTCCGTGATGAGTTCGCGGATGTGCCGAGCGACGCCGTGTATGCCGACGCGCTCGCGCTCGACCTCGTGCGGCGACCCGGCCGCTACGACGTGATCGTTGCGTCCAACCTCTTCGGTGACCTGCTC
>JBOHRM010000124.1:0-3176 GCA_050732715.1 Longimicrobiales bacterium | reverse complement strand
CACGAACCCGACGGCCGCCGGGTCGTCGCACGGTGGATCGGTGTTCGGCATGGCGCACACGGCGGTGAACCCGCCGGCCGCGGCCGCGCGCGCGCCGGACGCGATCGTCTCCTTGTGCTCGCCGCCGGGCTGGCGCAGGTGAACGTGCAGGTCGATCAGCCCGGGGCAGACGATGAGGCCGGCGACGTCGCGGACGTTGGCGTCGCCGGGTTCGCCCAGGCCGCGAGCGATACTCGCGACACGGCCGTGGTCGAGCAGTACGTCGGCGATGTCATCGAAGCCGGTCGACGGGTCGATGACGCGGCCGCCGCGCAGCAGGATCGGCCTCATTGCCGCCAGCCCGCTCTCCATGTTGCCGGCGCACCGGCGAGCGCCACAACCCGGGTGGCGGCGGTCGGGCAACTCGGAACCCGGAACCCGAAACCCGGAACCCGCGTCTCTTCAGTTCTCCACGCCGCAGCGTGGCCCCGGCACCAGCGATCGATGAAACGGGTGGCGGCGGGGCAACTCGCAACGCGGAACCCGGAACTCGGAACCCGTTTCCAGTCAGCCTTCATGTTTCGCCGCCTCGGCCTTCTCGGGCACGCCGCCCGCGAGCAGGTAGAGCACCGCCATCCGTACCGCGACGCCGTTCGTCACCTGATCGAGGATCACTGCGTGCGGCCCATCCGCGACGTCGCTATCGATCTCGACGCCGCGGTTCATCGGTCCGGGGTGCAGGATGAGCAGGTCGCGCGGCGCGTTCTCGACCCGCTCGCGCGTCACGCCGAACACGCGGTTGTACTCGCGCAGCGTCGGGATGAAGCCGGCCTGCATGCGCTCGAGCTGGAGGCGCAACACGTTGAGGACGTCGGCCCACTCGATCGCCTCCTCGATGCGCGAGAACACGGTCACGCCGAAATCCTCGATGCGCGCGGGCAGCAGTGTGCGCGGAGCGCAGACGGCGACACGCGCGCCGAGCTTCCTCAGGCCCCAGATGTTCGAGCGGGCGACCCGCGAATGCAGCACGTCACCGACGATGCATACGTGGAGACCGTCGAGCGAGCCGCGGTGATCTCGGATCGTGAGCATGTCGAGCAGCGCCTGCGTCGGATGCTCGTGCCGGCCATCGCCCGCATTGATGACGTTCGACGGGATGCGCTCGGCGAGGAAGCGTGCGGCGCCGGACGAGCCGTGGCGGATCACGACCATGTCGATCCGCATCGCCTCGAGGTTCCGCGCCGTGTCCACGAGGTTTTCGCCCTTCTGCACGCTCGAGCCGGCCGAGCCGATGTTCACGGTGTCCGCGGAGAGCCGCTTCTCCGCGAACTCGAACGAGATCCGCGTCCGCGTCGATGCCTCGAAGAACAGGTTCACAATGGTCTTGCCGCGCAGCACCGGGACCTTCTTGATGGTCCGCTCGCTGATCTCCTTGAACGCCTCCGCGGTGTCGAGGATGGCAAGGATCTGGTCGGCGCCGAGCGGCTCGAGGCCGACGAGGTCCTTGCCGAGGAACGTCGCGCGCGAGCTCACGGCGTCGCACCCGCCGGTGTGAGCAGCTCGACCGCGAGCTCGCCATCGAGCTCGGGCACCAGCACGACGACCTGCTGCTCATCCGTGATGCTGACTTTGCGACCGACGATGTCCGGTTGGATCGGCAGCTCGCGGCCACCGCGGTCTACGAGCACGCACAAGTAGATGCGGCTCGGCCGGCCGAAGTCCGCAAGCTCGTCGAGCGCGGCGCGCGCGGTGCGGCCCGTGTAGCAGACATCGTCGACAATGACCAGCGTCTGGGCGTCGATGCCGCCCCCGGGCAGCCGCGTCTCGCCGAGCACCGGGCGCGGGCCGATCGCGGTCAGGTCATCGCGGTACAGCGTGATGTCCAGGCTGCCGACCTCGGGACGCTCGCCTTCCGCGCGGCCGATCTCGTCCGCCAGCCGCTGGGCCAGCTCGACGCCGCGACGCTGGATGCCGACCAGCGCCAGGCGTCCGACGCCCTGGTTGCGCTCGACGATCTCCCATGCCATGCGGGCGAGGGCGCGCGCGACGGCGCGCTCGTCCATGAGGAGCTGGCGCTGTGCTTCGGCCATCAGTCTGCCGGTTGATCGATTTGTCTGGCGGGCCGCGGCCAAGCTATGCGCCGTCGTGGCGACGTGTCAACGGCGCGCCCGCGTCAGCGGGACACCGTTCGTCCTCCTGTTCCCGGCGTCTCCGAGACACTACGCCCCCCAGCTGCCCCGTGTGATGAATTCGATGCTGTTGCCCGCGGGATCGCGAAAGTAGATCGAACGCCCGCCCGATGGCCAAGTGACCTCGGATTCGATGGCGACACCGGCGTCGGCCAAGCGCGTGCGCCATTGCTCGAGCGCGGCGATGTCTGGAACGCTCAGCGCGACGTGGACGGAGCCCTCCGCGCCGTGTGGGGGGACGACGTTGCCACTGCCGCCACTCGCGCTACTTCGCTCGTCCGCGGCCTTCCGAGTGCCCTCGGGATGAAACACCAGGAGCATATCGCCACCGGCTCGGAAGAAGACGTGCCGGCCGGGCGCACGGCCAACGCACGGCAGCCCGAGCCCTCGCCAGAACCGCTCGGCGGCGTCCAGGTCATCGACGTAGAGCGCGGCCTCGTGCACGCCCTCGAGCGGCGGATGCGACGCGTCCATCGCGCTGTCAGCGGCGCGCGCGGAAGAAGGCGCGCAACATCTCGCCCGCGGACGCTTCGAGCACGCCCGCGGTCAGGCGAATCCGATGATTCAGCCGCGCGTCCTGCGCGATGCAAGCGAGCGAGCCGCACATCCCGGCCTTTGGATCCCGCGCGCCGTAGACCAGCCGGCCGAGCTTGGCCAGCACCAGCGCGCCGGCGCACATGGCACACGGCTCGAGCGTGACATATACGGTGAAATCCAGCAGTCTTGCCTCGTTCGTGCGCGCGATCGTGCGGGCGATCGCGACCATCTCGGCATGCGCGGTCGGGTCGTTGCGCGCCCGTGTGAGGTTGTACGCCTCCGCGACGATGCGTTCGCCTCGCACCATGACTGCGCCGACCGGAACCTCCGACGCCGACGCGGCTCTCGCGGCCTGCTCGAGCGCCCGCTGCATCCACATCTCATCCGCCGGTTCGGCCGGCTCGAAGACCGGCTCCGCCAAGGACGCCGTATCGCTCACACCGGGCGCCCCGGCTCGGCCGGTTCGGAGAC
>JBOHRM010000123.1:0-3532 GCA_050732715.1 Longimicrobiales bacterium | reverse complement strand
GGACCGAATCGAGTCCAGTGCTCGTCGACATGCGCGACGTGATCGAGCTCGAAACGCGTACGGCCGGCCGACACCGCCGACAGGCGGACCTCGATCCAGCTCACGCCGCCGCCATACTCCCACGTGGCCGCGAAACTCTTCGGCGGGTCGCACCGCAGAATCGTGCCGCTCGCGTTCCCCTCGAGCTGGTAACGGCCGTCCAAGCGCAGGTCACCGGTGATCGGGAGGAACCATCGTGGGAGGCGCTCCGGGTTCGTACACGCATCCCACACGTCCTCGAGGCTGGCATCGTACGTCTGACCGAGTGTGACCACGCGCGCTTCGCCCGCCTCCAACACTCGGCCGCCGACCTCGCGCTGCACCGCGCTGATTTGGTGTCGAACATCGATCATCGGGATTCACTCCTCCTCATTGGATGGTTCGCCAGATTGCGCCCCGCGAAGCCGCCGTTCGCGCCGGCCTCGCGCGAGCTCCGTCGCCAATGCCTCCAACGGCGGCGTCCAAAACCTCCGAAAATGCTCGAGCCACGCGTCGACCTCTCGCAGCGGACCCGGACTCACCACGTACAGCCGCCGCGTCCCCTCCGGCCGCACCGTCGCGAACCCACTCTCCCTCAGCACTCGAAGATGCTGCGACACCGCCGGCTGCGAGATCCCGAACTCCGCCTGGATCACCGCGCACACCCCACCCGCGCTCCGCTCGCCCTCCGCAAGCAGCTCCAGGATCCGTCGCCGCACCGGATCTCCAAGCACATCGAACGCGTGCACGTCGCATATTAAAGGCACAACTTATATAAGTCAACGATGAAGTTGCGCGGCGCCCGGCGGCGGCCGAGGACAGCGGGAGCCGCGGGGCGCTCGCTGGCGAGAGGTGAGCGGACCGGGTATCGTTCGTCGCAGGGCAATCGCCACCGGAACGATTTCGGCGTGTGGCTTGTATCGCACCCGGGCGTTCCGGCGGCAGACGGCCGCGCGAGTTGCGAAGGTCGCCACAGTGTAAGAGCGACCGTCCTATTCTTGACCCCGCGCACGGTCGCGGTATCTTTCCATTATGCGTCCTCCCCCTTTCTCGCCCGCTGAAAGAGTCCTGAGAGTGACTCTCGCCGCCGCGCTGATCGCAGGCTGTAGCACGAATTCGCAGGGCGGCCGTGGGGGCGACGCCGACGGGCCGGGGCAGCTCATCACATCGAAGATGATCCGAGACTCTCGCCTGTCGAACGGCTGGGACGTGCTGCGCCGTTATGCACGGCATCTGAGCTTCAGCGAGCACGAGCGCGGGCCGGTGCGCATCACGCGCCGCGGCCGCGAAAGCATTTATTTGAACGAGAGCCCGCTGTTGTTGATCGACGGCGTGAAGGTCCAGGATTTTCGCACGCTCGTATCGCTCCCGGCCCGAGACATCGAGAGCATCCGCATCCTGTCGGGCGCCGAGAGCAGCGTGCACCATGGCATCTTCGCGGCCAGCGGCGCGATCGTAGTCCGCACCATACACCCGGACCCATACCCTCAACCGGACCCGCTCCCGCAGGACACGGCCGCAAAGCCGATCCGCACCTGACCGCGGCACAGCGGACGCTATGAACGAAGGGCGGACCGGACACTGTCCGGCCCGCCCTTCTCTATTGTAACTCCGCCCGGCTCTTCATGCCCCCCGCCAGGCCGCGGCGCCAGCGATCACTGATACCCGGGGTGGCGGCGGGGAACCCGCAACTCGCAACTCGTAACCCGGGAACCCGTTTCCCTCAGGTGTTCGGGTTGTTGTCGATTTCTGCGCGGGTCAACGGGAAGCAGGTCACGTTCCCGATGTTCCCGCCCACTGCCGTTGCGTAATACGCCGACCCGGCGGGTGGCACGTATGGCGTGGACGATGGATTCCGGCGCCAGTCTCCGAGGTGCGTGCCCTCGAGCCAGAAGTCACGAGCCTTCTGATCGAGCAGTTGGACCAGCGTTCCCGTGTCATCGAGGAAATCGGCGTCATCGCCGTCGTTCGACTCGGCTTCCTCGCGTGCCGCGATCAAAGCCAGCGCCGGCGCCTGGTTGCCGAGCGCGAGCTCCGCTTCGGCGGCGATGTACTGCGCTTCCAATCCCGACGCGAGCCGCAGCGACGTCGACCACGCCGGATACTTTTCCTGAGCATAGAAGTCGAAGCCGTTGCCCTGGCTCTTGATCGGATCGCCGTCTTCGTTGAGCCACAGCCTGAACTTGATGCGCGAATCCTCGAGGCCACGGTAATACGGCGGCACGACGAGCGACGACCGTGCAAGCGTGAAGTTCCAGACCGTGTTGCCCAGGCGGCCACGGAACGATGGGTCGTCCACCTTGGGCACCGTGTAGCTGAAGGCCGCAGGCACCTGCCCGGCCGCGTCGACGGCCTGCTCGTACTGGCCGAGGAACAGGTGCGCCCGCGCCTTGCCGACGTACGCGGCCAGCATGACCGTGTCCATGCCGGCCTCGTCCGCCGCCGCGATCGCCGCGTCGAATCGGGTGATCGCCTCGCCCGCCGCCTGCTCCGGCGTGATCGCGGGACCCAGGTTGTGCAGCCCGCTGCTGATCACGACTTCACAGAAGCTCTCGGCCTCGAACAATATCGCGTACGCGGACGCGAAGCTCGCGTTGGCCTCGATCTCCTTGTCGGCCGTGCCGCTCTCCGCGAGGAACTCGAGCACACGCTCGTTCGTCGAGATCGCGAACGCGAGCGGCTCGTACACGTCCCCGTTGAGCGTGCCGTTCGTGAACTCGACCACGCGACGGCCGATGTCGTTCCGCGTCGGGAACGTGTCACCGACGTACATCTCGCCGGACAACCACGCGCCGTAGACGATGAAGTTGTCGAATGCGTCGTAGAGATCCTGTAGCGCCGAGCGCGCGAACGTCGGCAAGTCCTGGATCGGGTCGACGGTCTCGGAGTCGATCACCGTCGGGTCTTCGACGTCCAGAAAGCTGTCGCACGCCAGCGTGGCCGTGGCCAAGCCGAGTACCGCGGCGCCGTGGCGCCATCTAGTTGCAGCAATCCTCATGATCCGGTTCCTCAAAAACTAAAGTTGAGCTTGGCGATCCAGCGACGCGGCTGCGGCACCGTGAGGAAGTCCTCGCGCTGGAACGTGGCCGTGCCCGTGTTCCGGGTGGCCTGGGCCAGGACCTCCGGATCATGCCCGCCGTAGTCCGACCAGAGTTTCAGGTTGCGGCCGCCCACCGTGAGCGACGCGGCGCTCGCGCCGAACCGCGCGGCGACCGACTGCGGCAGACTGAACGTCGCGGCCAGCTCGCGCAGGCGGATGAAATCGCCGTCCTGGATGTACTCCTCGTTGACCTGCGTGTAGGCGACTTCCTCACCGGCTTCGTTCTCGAACGGGCCGAAGCGCCGCACGTACTCGTCCGTGGTCAGGATATCCTCGCCACGCACGCCGATCTCCGAGTTGCCGAACGCGCGGTCCCGGAACTGAGCCGTGTTGTTATAGATCTTGAAGCCACTCTTCCAGTCGACCAGCCCGGTGATCGACAGGTTGTCGAACAGCGTGAGCGTGGTGCCGAAG
>JBOHRM010000122.1:0-1621 GCA_050732715.1 Longimicrobiales bacterium | reverse complement strand
GAGTCGGCCGTAGCGAGGCGTTCCGTCGGCGATTTCTCGCTCTGGCCCAGATCCGGCCCGGGCTCTCGCTCCGCCGACTACTGCATGAGGTGCTTGGGGATATTGATGGCGAGGACGCTAAATTTGCCGCCGCGAATCTGCTCGATGACAGCGACGATGATTTATCCTATTGGCTCCACAAGCAGTTCGAGAATGCCTTCTTCAGTCGGCAGGAAACTGAATTCGGCGGCGGCTACTCCCTCATACCAAGGAGCAATAACACGCTGCGCCGTTTCCTATACGACCTCGCGATGTTCGACTCCGGCCGGAAGAAATCCGCTGCGCGAGTACTAGTCAACCTTGAGAACGAGCGGCTCGAGATGGGGCGGCCGGTGGATGAGCCGCCCCACCCGAATTGGACCGCGGAAATTGCATCCGCCGATCCGTGGCAGCTTGTGGCGCTTTAGAGGCGCTTGAAAAGCGCCGTCGTGAAACGTTTATCGATGTTCCTTTCACGCTGCGGTACCGACGTCGCGGAAGAGATCGTTCTTCATGCTCGTCCGAAGCGTGCGGTACTGCTGATCGTTAGGATGACGCGCGGCTCGGGCCTGCGCCAGTGGAGCATACGCACGACCGGTGGCAAAATCTGCCTCGAGTTCGCATGGGGCATGGGCGACGCGTACAAGGTCGAGATCGTCGACTACCACGAAGAATAGGACGATGCCTGTGACCTTTCACACCCGGGACGGCTCTCGCGGCGGGAGCTGGACGGGCGCGGCCAGAGCGCGAATCGGCTGGCGCTCGACCTCGGCGTTCCGGCCGGTCTCGTTCCGCCGGGCGTGTGGCCCGGCGTGAAGTGCGTGGTCAGCGCGAGCGAGTCGACACGCAACATCTCCCCATCCGCGATGACGCGCACGTCGGGAACCGGCGGAAGCGAGGGGACGTCGCCGTACAGCGGGTCACTCGGCTGTGAAGCCCCGCGTTCGAGAACGAGCGCGCTCGCAGTGCTTGCGGCGACGGTCGCACCGGACGTGCTCTGCAGTGCGGCGATGCCGCCCGCGTGATCGAAGTGTGGGTGGGAGTTCAGGATCAGCTTCACGTCCGCGGTGCGGAACCCGAGCGATTCGATGCTCGCAGCGATGCGCGGGGCGGATTCCGGAAGACGCCATCGATCAGGATGTGCCATCGCTCGATGTCACGAGCATGGCACTCAGCCCCTCGGTGCCCACGTAGAAGGTGTTGCCATGGATGCGGAACGGCTCCCGTGGCGCGTTCCATATCCGCGCAGCGGGCACATGCGCGGCTCGAGTCGTTGCTTGCGGGGACATCGGCCTGTGCCCGAAGCATGCGCGGTGGTATCAAGAGCGCGACCAGGACGATGAGCATGCGGACGGCGGCGGCGCTGCCGTCACGGCGGAGATCTTCATATCTGATTTTCGGTTTGCTCCGACGTCAGTCGACATTCTCCTATTCTTCACGCAACGTAATGCAACCTCGTCATGAATCGACACGCATTGCGCGCCTAGCGCCACTGTACTGCCACGGCCGGTTCCGCTATCGCAATGCGCGGTTCAGCTATCGCAATGTCCCATCCAACCTTCCATGCTTGCACGAGTCGGAGACACGGGCCCACAGCGAAGGG
>JBOHRM010000121.1:0-1085 GCA_050732715.1 Longimicrobiales bacterium | reverse complement strand
GTCATATGCTCGCTGACCGGATATCGATATTCGCGGGTTAGGAACGAGGAGCACCCATGATTCAGTTCGTCCGGGCGGGGAACGATCGTCATCGCGGCCTGCGCCCTCGCGGTCTTCCGGCCTCCGGCGGCCCTCGGCCAGCAGCGCAGCGAATACGATCGGGAGAGCGCCGGAACGAGGATGCTGGAGCTGGCGAGCGGCATGTCGATCCGGATGCTCCTCGACGCGAGCAATCTGGGAAGCGGGGAGGTCGAGGTCGCAGAGATCACCTTCCCGGCCGGCATGAGCCCGACCGGCGCCCACCGGCACACCGCGATCGAGATCTTCTACGTGATCGAAGGCGTGCTGGGCCACGTGGTGAACGGCGAGGAGCACCGCATCGAGCCTGGAAGGGTGTGCGTGGTCAAGCCCGGCGACGAAGTGGTCCACCGGGTCGTCGGAAGCGTCTCCCTCCGTGGTCCTCCAGAACAGCACCTCTGGAGCCGTCCGCCCCTGGCTAGTGATCCGTGGCCGAAGTGAGTTGCGCATCGAGAGCGACGGGGCGCCCGCAGGGCAGGGAGCGCCGACGACGGAATAGCGGCGTTATTTCGAGGAGACGCAACGCAGCCATGCGGGATGCCCCGTCGCTCGAATGCCAAGGAATCTCGGCCGCGGATCACTAGATCACGAACCGGTCCGGCGCGCGGCCTGGCGCGTTCGAGGGCCGCGACGTTGGCCGATCAAACCATTGCAGGCCGGGCGTACATTGGTACGCAAGCCTGTCGAGGGCGCGCAGGTTGCGGAAGCGGCTCCTACAACGAAACTTGAAGAGGACCCTGTGCGCCGCTGGAATGAAGGAGAACGAGATGATCGGCGTGCAATCCGTCGAGGCGTTGGAAGGATATCGTTTGCGCGTCGGTTTCGACGATGGAACGCAGCGGGTTGTCGATGTTGACCGTTTCCTGCGAGGACCCGTCTTCGAGCCGATCCGGCGCGACCGGAAGCTGTTCGAAGCCGTTCGGGTGGATCCCGAGCTCAAGACGGTCGTCTGGCCGAATGGGGCGGATATCGACCCGGACGTGCTCTACGGTCGCTTCGAACCCGCG
>JBOHRM010000120.1:0-5303 GCA_050732715.1 Longimicrobiales bacterium | reverse complement strand
GATCGCGTTCAGCGGCGTGCGCAGCTCGTGGCTCATCGCGGCGAGAAACTCGGCCTTCGCACGGCACGCGTCATCGGCGATCCTCCGCGCTCGTTCGGCTTCTTCCGTGCGCTGCGCCAGCAGCTTGTTCGCCTGCGCGAGCGCACTCGTGAGTCGTGCGTGATCATCGACCAATGCGCGCACCATCGCTTCATCCTCGTACCACACAGTCCTGCCCATTCCAACCAATGTCCGACCCGCGGCTCCGGCGTCCGTTCGGCTGGACACGCGCTCGCGTCGAGCCCGTCATCGTGCGCCGGCCCTCGGCGTCGCTGACGCGTATACCGTGCCGTTGTGTCGTCGAGGAGAGTTGGACCGAAATACTCTAGTGGGTCGCGGGCAGTGGTTGAAGCGGTTCCGGCTCGCGCTCGTCGGCGCGCGCGACGATGCGAAGGTAGGCATCGACGATGCCGGGGTCGAACTGGCGGCCGCTCTGCCGCACGATTTCTGTCCGGATCCGGTCGGCGGGCCAGCGGGCGCGGTAGGGTCGATCGGACGAGAGCGCGTCAACGACGTCCGCGAGAGCGGCGATGCGAGCGGGCAGCGGGATCTGCTCACCCTGCAACCCGCGCGGGTAGCCGAGTCCGTCCCACCGTTCGTGGTGCGCTGCCGCGATCAGCTCGGCGGTCTGAAGCAGTCGAGACCGGCCGCCCGACAAGAGCTTCGCGCCGAGCGTAGTGTGCGTTTTCATGAGCGCCACCTCGGCGGCCGTCAGCTCGCCCGGCTTGAGCAGCACGGCATCGGAGATCCCGACCTTGCCGATATCGTGGAGCGCCGCGCCGAGGCGGATGTGCTCGACTTGGTCGGGCGCCAGCCCGAGCTCTTGCGCGATTCGGCCCGCCATGTTGCCAACGCTTTGGGTGTGCCGCCCGGTCGCATCGTCACGGTAGTCGACGGCCAGAGAGAAGCGCTCGAGGAGCTCGATGCGCATCGCTTCCAGCTCGGCGGTACGCTCACGCACGTGCTCCTCGAGCTCTCGCTCCTGGCGCCGCATAGCAAGGTGCAGGTACCGCCGTTCGAGCAGGTTCTCGATGCGGAGGCGCGCCTCCAACAAATCGAACGGCTTGTTCAGGAAATCCTTGGCGCCACCCGCCAGCGACTCCTTCCTTGCTCCATCGCTGATGTCACCGGTGAGCATGAGGACCGGCAGGAACGTGGTCGCGGTGTACGGTTCCAGCTCGCGCAAGAGCTCGATCCCGTCGACCTCGGGCATGTGTAGGTCGAGCAGGATGAGGTCCGGCCGAAACGCGCCGACCAGAGGGATGACGTCGTGCGCGGACGTCGTGCTGCGCACGTCACGGTAGCCGGCCGACGCGAGAAAGTGCTCGAGCAGCTGGACGTAGGCCTTCTCGTCGTCGACGATCAGGATGCGCGCGTCGCTGAAATCCTCTCGCATTGAGCGCCGGCATCGTGGACGGGTCGAGTCCTGACTGTGCCGGGCGGATCCAACCGCGCCAGCGAGACCGCGGGCGCCGCGTCATGACGCGCCTGGCAGGGCTTAACATAGCGACTGTGGCCGCGACGCGCGATCTTGGGGGCTGCCCGGCCGCGCGCACCGCGTGCTACGCCGTCGCAATCGCGCAAGAGCCCAGCCGCGCAGACGGCGCCTAAACCGCGCCGAGTGGAGTAGGAAGGAGGTCAATGGCGGAGCGAAACGATGACGTCTGGCGCTTGGTCCTCGGCTCGCTGGTGTCCGGGATCGCGCACGATCTGAACGGCCGGCTCACCGCGCTTGGCGGTGTGGCGCACATGGCGCGCACGGCCGGTCTCGATGTCAAGCTGATGAGCATCCTCGACGAGGAAGTGCAACGGCTCGCATCATCGACGCTCCAGCTCCGTGCGTTGCCGCTCGCACCTCACGGCGATCCCGTACCGGTGCGTCTCGGTGACCTGGTGCAAGAGCTCGCGGGCCTCTACACGCACCGATCCGGCCCGCGCCGGCCCGTGGTCAAGGTCGAAGGTGACCTCGCGATCAGCGCCACCACCGAGCCCGGTGCGCTCGCCGAAGCGACTTTGCTGTTGCTGGCGGCGTCCGAGGCGACGAGCCCGGTGGGCGTGTCGGCACTGCTCATCCAGATCGGCGCGCGGGACGGCCGCGCGGTCCTGCGTATCGAAGGCGTGCCGCGCGAGCGAGGGAAAGCCGACAACGCCTACGTCGATGCCGACGCCGCCGCGGTCAGCGCCGAGGCCCGCCTCGAATCGTGCGGTGCACGGCTCACCGTCGAATCGGCGGAAAGCACGACGCGTTACACGATCGAGCTGCCGCAGTTCGCCCCGTAGCCCGGCGCGGTTTTCGAGGTCCGCGCGTCGTCAGATCGTCGGAATCTCGTCGACGCGAATGCCCCGCCGTTCCGCTTCCGCGCGGAACGCCGCCACCGGATCCGATGACGACACGTCCGCACCCGACGCGCGACCTTCCCATACGATGACGGCCACGACGTTCCGCCGAGCTTCGATGGCCTCCGCCGAGTCCCCTACACCGGAAACGCCCCCCGATGATGTCGTTTCCCCTATCTCCCTCGGCGGAGAGGTCAAGGGTGAGGGGGGCATCTCGCCCGCACCGGACTCGCCCCGCGATGCGGCAGCGGCCGCCGTCGCGACAACGCCGGCCTGGTCGAGGATCGCAGTGTGCAGGCTCACCGGCGCGCCGCGCCTCGGGTTATGGCCGTCACCGAGATGACCCACCACGACCACTTCCTCGGACGGCAACGCGCCGAGAATCCGGTCGAACAACGGGCCCCACGTCCCGGGCCGATTCGTGACCGCGAAATGCCGGAACCGGCCGCGCTCGTACGGCAGCACGACTCGCCGGCGCACGCGTCGCGCTTCGGCTACATCCAACGCCAACAAGTCCGCGCCGCACGCGGCAGAACAGACCACTGCTGACGGCCGGACCCGCGCCATGTAACGATCGAGCCGCGTGCGCACATCGGCCACCGCCGTGAGCGCGAATCGCGCAACGTCCGCATCCCGCGCATCGATCGGCCGACCTACGAGCGCGAGGACGGGGCCGTCACGCACCACGCCGTCGTCCGCCTCGCCGCCGGCCTCGCCGCGTACGCCGGGCAAGACGGCGACGGCATCGAACGGCGCGGCACCCGCCATGGCGCGGAACCGCCGGTCGACCGCGGCCGCTTCAGCGGCGAGGCGCCTCGCATCTCGGACCAGAAACAGCCACATGCTGGCATAGAGCGCGATCAGGATGAGCCATAGCGCGATCCCGGGCAGACCGCGTGGCACGGGCAACACACCGGCAATGATGAGAAGGACGACAACGAGCGGAGGGATGAATGGCAGCACCAAACGCGCCGCGCGTGCACGGTGAACCCGTTCGCGCTCGGCGGTGAAAGCCTGCACCGGATCTCGAGGTTTTTCGTCGGGCGCGTCCAGCCTCATCGGCAACCGTCAGCGCACGGGACCTCCGGGGATGAGCGACAAGATAGTGATCAGGGCGAGAAGCGCCAGCGCCTCGCGCGCGCATACGCGCACGCGCCCATTGCCGAAGCCCGGCATCGGTGACCGCTCAAAGCCCCGGGGTGGCTGCGGGGAACGCGCAACTCGCAACCCGCAGCTCGCAACCCGCAACCCGCGACTGGTTCCCATCACCGCAATGCGACCACGAACGTGACGATCACGACGAGCCAGATGCCGACGTAGAGCGGGACGAAGGAATTGCGCCGGCGCAGCATCTCGGGGAACAGCACCGGTTTGTCGGCGAATTTGCCGCGCGGCTTGCTCGGGAAGAAGAACGTCTTGTACGTCTCGAGCGTGGCGATCGTGAAGCCGAGCGCGCCGAGAGGGATCAGGAAGAAGCTGCTGGTGAAGTGCGAGAGCAGGAACGCGTAGCCCGCCGCGACGACGGGGCTGCGGAAAAACTTGGCGAGCTCGAACCCCTCGATCGGCGCGTCCTTCCACGCGCCGCCGAACGCCGAGAACCAGCCGCCGATACTGCCCACCATGATCAGGAGCCCGGTCTCGGGCAGGGGCGTCGATACCCGTCTGAGCATATAGACGTTGGCGCCGAGGAAGAGCGCCGCGGCGACGGCGAGCGCGCCGGCGAGCCAGCGCTTGCCACGCCCGTGCACCACGCGGCCTTTGATGGCGAACTGCATCGGGATCGAGTATTTCGACTGGTCCTCTTCACGGATGAAGGTCTTGTAGAACTCGACGCACGCGCGCTCGCACACGTAGGTCACGCCGAACAGGACCACGAGCCCGCCGGCCGTGGCGAGATCGAGCCGTGCGACCGCCTGCACGATCAGGGCGAGTATGGCGGCGAGCCAGATGCTGCGCGAGTAGCGCCGCCACGTGAACCCCTCGTGCGGCGAATCCTTGAACATGCCCCAGGTGGCAGTATGTGCGCCGGCGGTGAGGCCGACCGTGGCTGCGATGATCAGATCCATGCGTTAGTTGGAAAATGATGAATGATGAATGATGAATGATGAATATGAATCATTTCGCATTCATCATTCATCATTCCGCATTGCCGTTCGGTAGGCTTCCTCAACGATCTCGTGGTCACGACGCACTCGCGTCAGAGACACCTCGGGATCGATGTCTTCGCGGATCGCGCGAATGAAGTCGCGGAACATCGGCGCGTAGCCGGCGATGTCGCGAAAACCTGGAAAGCCGAACCGGGTGCGACGGCCGGTCTGTATCAATACGATGCCGTTCGACTCGAACGCGACCGCGCCGGCGGTGCCGAAGATGCGTGACATGCGGATGCCTTTGAGCGGCGAGTGGACCTCCCACGAGTACGAGAGTGTGCCGACGGCGCCGTTGACGTATTCGAGGACCACGAGCATGCCGCGCTCGGGCTCGGCCTCGCCGGCGCGGAACCCGCGCACCGCGCGCACGTCGAGGCCGATGTTGGCGGCGAGGTCGACCCAATGGATGCCGCCCTCGAAGAGTGCGCCGCCGCCCGACAGCTCGGCGTCGGCGCGCCAGTCGGAGACATCTTGCCGCTTGAGCGCGTTGATGTGCAGAAACCGAATGTCGCCGAGCTCGCCGCCCCCGATGATGTTGCGCAGCCGGCGCGCCACGGGCTTGTAGAAGTAGTTCTCGGCGACGAAGACGCGACGGCCGGCCGCATCTTGGGCACGGATGACGTCGTCGAAATCGCGCGCGCGTAGGAACGCGGGCTTCTCGACGATAACGTGTTTGCCGGCGTGCAGCGCGGCGAGCGTGAGCTCGTGGTGAGTAGCGGGCGGCGTCGCGACGAGCACGGCGTCGATGCGGCGATCCTCGATCGCGGCGTCGTAGCC
>JBOHRM010000119.1:0-2996 GCA_050732715.1 Longimicrobiales bacterium | reverse complement strand
GGCCAGGTGCGAGCGGGCGTCGGGGTCGAGCACCACCGCCGGCGACTCCTCCACCAGCTTCTGGTGGCGGCGCTGGATCGAGCACTCGCGTTCGCCCAGCGCCACGGCATTGCCGTGCTGGTCGGCGATCACCTGCACCTCGATGTGGCGCACTGGCGAGAGGTACTTCTCGACGTACACGCCGCCGTCACCGAACGCGGACTCGGCCTCGCGCGAAGCGGCGGCGAACGCGCGCTCGACGGCCGCGGCGGCTTCGACTACGCGCATCCCCTTCCCGCCCCCGCCCGCCGAGGCTTTCAACATGACGGGAAAGCCGAGGCGCTCCGCGGCCTCGAGCGCGGCCTCGGCGTCACCGAGCGGCTCGACGGCACCCGGCACGACCGGCACGCCCGCCGCGATCATCCGCCGCCGCGCCTCGGTCTTGTCACCCATCGCCGCGATGGCGCTCGGCGGCGGGCCGATGAACGTGAGGCCATCGGCCTCGACGGCCTCGGCGAAATGCGCACGCTCGGCGAGGAATCCATAGCCGGGGTGTACGGCGTCGCATCGTGCGCGCCGGGCCACATCGATCAGCGTGCCCGCGTCGAGGTAGCTCTCCGCCGAGGGCGGAGGGCCGACGCAGTACGCCTCGTCCGCCTCGAAGACATGCGGCGCCAGCCGGTCGGCCTCGGAGAACACCGCCACGGACCGGATGCCCAGCTCGCGGCACGCCCGGATCACGCGCACGGCGATCTCACCCCGATTCGCGACAAGTACCTTCTCGATCATCACGAATTCATGATCGTAGACGGGGACGCAATTCTCTCGCGGAGGCGCGAACCCCGCAAAGGGGACGCAAAGGACCTGCCGTATCCTTCGGCGAGCTTGGCGTCTTAGGGCCCGCGCAAAAATAACTTCCGGTTTTCGCATCCCAGCTTCGGGCCATCTTGGACCGCTCCTCAGCCGCAAAATCCTCAACGTAGCGACGGCTACGCCTCCGGTTTCGCTCCGTCGGATCGGCCCAATCTGACCCAAATCTGGGCGCGAATTCCCGGAACTTATTTTTGCGCGGGCCCTTAGCGAGAGAATCGGTCGCCACGGCGTCTCGGCTCGGATCGGCGCCACGCCTAAAGAGGGATGTTGCCATGCTTGCGTGGTGGGTTCGCGTCGCGCTTGTTGCGCAGCATGTCGAGCGCGTTGATGAGGCGCGCCCGCGTCTCGCGGGGATCGATCACGTCATCGACATAGCCACGGCCCGCGGCGATGTACGGGTGCGCGAAGCGAAGGCGATATTCTTCCTCCTTCGCGCGGATCACGGCGTTCGCGTCCTCGGCCGCGGCGATCTCGCGTTTGTACAAGATCTCGACCGCGCCTTTCGGACCCATGACGGCGATTTCCGCCGTCGGCCACGCGAGATTGATGTCGCCACGGATGTGCTTCGAGTTCATGACGTCGTAGGCGCCGCCGTATGCCTTGCGCGTGACCACCGTCAGGCGCGGCACGGTCGCCTCGCAGAACGCGTACAGCAGCTTGGCGCCATGCCTGATGATGCCGCCGTGCTCCTGGGCGACGCCGGGCAGGAAGCCGGGCACGTCCTCGAAGACGACGAGCGGGATGTTGAACCCGTCGCAGAAACGGACGAAACGCGCGCCCTTGACCGAGCTGTTGATGTCGAGCACACCGGCGAGCACGGCCGGCTGATTCGCGACCACGCCGATCGAGTGGCCGCCGAGGTGCGCAAAGCCAACGATCAGGTTCTGCGCGAAATCGGCGTGGACCTTGTAGAACTCGCCGTCGTCGACCACACGACGGATCACGTCGTGCATGTCGTACGGCTGCGCCGGCTCGTCGGGCACGATCGTGAGCAGCTCCGGATCGGCGCGGTCGAACGGATCCGTGGTCTCACGCGCCGGCGGGTCCTCACGGTTGTTCTGCGGGATGTAGTCCAACAGCCGGCGGATGGACTCGAGGCAATCCATCTCGCTGTCGCACGCGAAGTGTGCCACACCTGACGTCGTTGCATGCACGTCCGCGCCGCCGAGACCCTCCATGTCGACACTTTCGTGCGTGACCGTCTTCACCACGTTCGGGCCGGTCACGAACATATAACTCGTGCCGCGCACCATGTAGACGAAATCGGTGATCGCGGGTGAGTAGACGGCGCCGCCCGCACATGGCCCCAGGATCGCGCTGATCTGCGGGATCAGGCCCGAGGCGAGCGTGTTGCGCAGGAAGATGTCGGCGTAGCCGCCGAGGCTCACCACACCTTCCTGGATGCGCGCGCCGCCCGAGTCGTTGAGGCCGACAATCGGTGCGCCGTTGCGCAGCGCGTGGTCCATGACCTTCACGATCTTCGCGGCGTGCGCCTCGGAGAGCGAGCCGCCGAAAACGGTGAAGTCCTGGCTGAAGACGTAGACGAGCCGGCCGTGAATGGTGCCGTAGCCGGTGACGACGCCGTCGCCGAAGAATCCGTCGGCAGCGGAGTCGGCGCTGCGGTGGGTGACGAATCGATCGAGCTCGACGAAGCTGTCGTCATCGAGCAGCAGGTCGAGCCGCTCGCGCGCGCTGAGCTTGCCTCGCTCGTGTTGTGCTTTCAGCCGCTGCTCACCGCCACCCAGCTCGGCGCGGCGCCCGAGGTCCGCAAGCTGCCGCAATTTGTCGCCGGACATGTTAGAAATGATAAATGATGAATGATGAATGATGAATTACGGACAAACGTATCGACCCCATCATTTCGCATTCATCATTTCGCATTTCGCATTCATCATTTTCCGTTCTCATTGCCGTTGAAGCACGGGCTGGCCGCTCTGGATCCGAACAATGAACGGTTTGCGCGAGATGAGGCCGTCACGCGTGGACAGCACACCGGTCGCGCCGCGGAAATCGTCAATGGTCGCGATTTCGCTGGCAACGTCCACGGGCCGCACATCTCCAGCGGGCAGGCTCTCGAGCACCAGCCTCGCCGCGTCATAGCCGAGCGCGGGGTACGGGTTGTCGAGCGTCCTGCGGTACGTGCC
>JBOHRM010000118.1:0-5499 GCA_050732715.1 Longimicrobiales bacterium | reverse complement strand
CCGTGGTGCTGCTCGATCCCGGCGTCGAGATCCAGCCCGAGGACATCCCCGTGGTCGACGGCGCGAGCCTCCCCGCGAACGCCGTGTCCTTCGAGACCGACGAGCCGAACGGCGAGAAGTACCACGTCGCGCGCGAGCGGATCCTCGCCGATTTCGAGCGCCGGTATCTCAACTGGCTGGTCGACCGCGCCGGCACGAACATGTCCAAGGCGGCGAAGCTCGCCGGCGTCGACCGGACCACGCTGTACCGGCTCATGGAGAAGCACGGGCTCCAGCGTGACACGATCATCAAAGCCGGCTCAGCGCCGGCGTGACCCTCGGGGCCGCGTTTTGACGTATAAGTAGGTGACGACGGGCGACGATGCCGTCGAACGCCAGTCGATGCTTTCACACAACATGAACGTTGAACCTTAACCGGGGACGGGAAGGGGTGGGGATTTCGTGACCGACACGCCGCTGCCAGCGATCAGTCACTTACGGCCGAGCGCGTTATCGCCAGGGTTGCGCGCGGCGGTGGACGCCGTGGTCGCGCGCGCCGCGCAGGATGCGACGCTGGCGTGCTCGGAGGTCGAGGCGAGGCGCTGTCTGGTTGTGCTCGCGGCGGCGGTGGATGCCGATGAAGCGGAGACGGAGGTTCCGGTTCCGCGCGGCCCGCTCGCGCGGCGGCTGGTCGAGCATCTGCGGGCCGAGCTGATCGGCGCCTGGACGGACCAGGTGCCGCCTCCCGAGCCCCGGCACATGCTCGGGGTGCTCGCGGCGATCGAGCGCGTCACCGCGCGGCTCGACGCGGCCGCCGATGAGTCGATCCAGGTGCCGCCCGGCCTCGATGTGATCGCCGGCGTGGGCCACGACCTGCGGTCGCCGCTCACCTCGATCCTGTTTCTCGCCGAAACGCTGCACTCCCAGCAGAGCGGCGAGATCAATGAGCTTCAGCGCCGTCAGCTCGGCATCATCTACAGCGCCGCGCTCGGCCTCGTCTCCGTGGCGAGCGACATCATCGAGCTGGCCCGCGGCGGCGACGACCTCACCGAGCGTACGCCCATCCCATTGTCCGTCACGGAGATCCTCGAGTCCGTGCACGACATCGTCCGGCCCATGGCCGAGGAGAAGGACCTGCGCGTCCAGCTCTTCCCGCCCGACGTCGACCAGCGGCTCGGCTACCCGCTGGCGCTCAGCCGCGTCCTGCTCAACCTCACCACGAACGGGCTGAAGTTCACCGACAGCGGGTTCGTCGAGCTGGCGTGCCGCGCCACCGCGCCCAACCGCGTCGAGTTCTCGGTCCGTGACACCGGCAAGGGTTTCTCGCCCGGCGCCATCGACCGCATCTATCAGCCGTTCCGCCGCTCGCGCGACGGCAAGAAGTTCGGCTTCTCCGGCTCCGGCCTCGGCCTCGCGATCTCGCGCAAGCTCGTCACCGCCATGGGCTCGACGCTCGAGGTCGAGACGCGCCCCCGCTGGGGCACGCGTTTCCACTTCGAGCTCGAGCTGCCGGCGCTTTAGGTTGTCGGGTTGTCGGGTTGCGGGTTCAACCCCACCCCACCCCAGGACGCCGTTCGGCGGTTGGGCGGTGGGGAACTCGCAACCCGCAACCCGCAACCCGACAACCGGGTGGGGGTGGGATGGGAGGGGGATGCTTGTTGCGTGCTCCCCACAGCCGTCGTTCGCCCACCACGTAGAAACACGGGGGCGGGAGGCGGCGGGATCTCCGAAATCGTACTGAGCAAAGGATTTCCGTGGTGGCGACGGCGCAGCACGGGCATTGCTCCAGGGCCAGCGTCCGGCGGTTCGCCGCCTCTCTCGAATTACGAGCACGATAAGAAACCGAAGGTTCAGACGGCATGTTGCTGGCAGAGACGAACGCGCGGATCGCGGCAGGCAGTGATCTGGCAGCGGGGTCGGGGAATGGCGCGGTTGGGGCTGCAACGCATTCGCGAGCTTGGCCGGAGCTGGAGACGGATGAGGCGCGCGGCTGGTCGGAGACGGTGCGCCGTGGGCTCAACGTCACGGTCGCCGTCGTTTTGTTGGTGGTCGCCGCGCCGCTTATGCTCGTGATCGCGATCGCGATTCGGCTCACCTCGCCCGGCCCGGTGTTGTACGCCCAGCCGCGCATCGGCATCGACCGGCGCGCGCGCGACGGCGCATCGAGCAACCACCGGCGCGGGGTCGACCACGGCGGCAAGGTCTTCCGGATCTACAAGTTCCGGACGATGTACGCGGTGACGAACGCCCAGGCCGCGCGCGAGGAAGCGCAGCGTTGGGCCTCGCAGGATGACCCGCGCGTGACGCCGATCGGCCGGTTCCTCCGGCGCTATCGGCTGGACGAGCTGGCGCAGTTGATCAACGTGCTGCGCGGTGACATGAACCTGGTCGGGCCGCGCCCCGAGCAGCCGAGGATCTTCGCCGAGCTGCGCGATCAGATTCCCGATTACTGGCGCCGCCAGTCCGTTCTGCCGGGCATCACCGGCTGGGCGCAGATCAACCAGCCGTACGACAGCTGCATGGATGACGTGCGTCGCAAGCTGATCTACGATCTCGAGTACATCGGCCGTCGTTCCGCCCTCGAGGACCTGAAGATCCTGCTGTACACGCTGCCCGCCGTGCTCGTCAAGCGCGGCGGCTGGTGAAAACCCAGAAGTACCCTCTCTCCCGACGGGGGGAGAGGTCGGCGCGAAGCGCCGGGTGAGCGGGGCGCGGCGGCACACGCTCCCCCTCACCCTACCCTCTCCCCCGATCGGGGGAGAGGGAACAATGGAGGTTGGTGCGTGCCGGCCGAGCGCCGAGCGCCGCTCACTTCGAATCTAAGCGAGTCATGGCCACACGAATGACACCTGACACGGCGCCGCTCATCGTAGTGGGCTCGGGCCGGGCGAAGCCCGCGTTCGGGTCGGCGGGCTACCGCGGGCACGTCACGCGCGCGTTGATCGCGGCGGCCACGATCGTCGTCGCGGTCGCCGCGCTGCGGCTCGGGGTGGTGTGGGTGTTCGAGCGCCAGCCGGGCCCGGCAGCGCAGCTCGTCGCGCTCGCGGGGATGGTGGACGTGCTGCCGTGGCTCGTGGTGGCGTTCGCGCTCTACTACGCCGCGCTGTACGCGGGCCAATCGACGTCGCTGCTGGCGTATCGGACGCTCGGCATGGGCATGATCCTGATCGCGCTGTTCGGCGCCGGGCTCGCCGTGCTCGCGATCTCGCGCTACGGGTGGCTGCCGCCGGACCTCGATCCCGAAACCGCGCAACGGCTTCGGGCCAGAGTGATCTGGACCGTCGGCATCTGCGCGCTCCACGTCGTGGTCCTGATCCCCATCGGTATGCTCGGCCTGCGCCGGCCGGTCGTGCGCTGAGCGCTCCGCCCCGTGGCAAGAAACAGCCGGGACCGTGTAGTAGCTCGCCTGAGGCGAGTCCATCTGGAATGACCATGGTGCTGGAGGGGGAACCTTGAGCGGGGTAGATCGCTTCGCGCAGCGGATCGAGGATCGCACGATGGTCGCCGGCGTCATCGGGCTCGGCTACGTGGGCCTGCCGCTCGCGCTCGAGCTCGCGCGCAGCGGCTACCGCACCATCGGCTTCGATTTGAATCCCGACGTCATCGCCTCGATCATGGCCGGCTCGAGCCGGATCGGCGATGTCTCGAGTGACCGCCTGCGCGCGTACGTCGGCGAAGGCCTGCTCTCCGCCACCACGGACATGACGCGGCTCGCGGAATGTGAGGCCGTGGCGATCTGCGTGCCCACGCCGTTGAGCAAGACGAAGGACCCGGACCTGTCCTTCGTGGCCGCGGCCACCGAGTCCGTGCGCGCCGCGCTGCGGCCGGGCCAGCTCATCGTGCTCGAGAGCACGACCTATCCCGGCACCACACGCGAGGTGCTGCTGCCGATCCTCGAGCAGAGCGGCCTCGCCGCGGGGCTCGACTTCTTCCTCTGTTACAGCCCCGAGCGCGTCGACCCCGGCAACGCCGTTTGGCAGACCAAGAACACCCCAAAGGTCATTGGCGGCGTCACCCCCGAGTGCGCCGCCGCCGGCCGCATGTTCTACGAGACGGTGTTCGATACCGTGGTGCCCGTCGAGACCGTCGAGACCGCCGAGCTCGTCAAGGTCTATGAGAATACGTTCCGGATGATCAACAGCGCGCTGGTCAACGAGCTGGCGCAGGTGTGTGACCGGCTCGGCGTCGACGTGTGGGACGTGATCGACGCCGCCGCGACCAAGCCGTTCGGTTTCATGCGCTTCACGCCCGGACCCGGCCTCGGCGGCCACTGCATCCCGCTCGACCCGCACTATCTCTCGTGGAAGATGCGGACGCTCCAGTTCAGGACGCGGATGATCGAGCTGGCCAGCGAGATCAACGCCGAGATGCCCGCGTACGTGGCGCGCAAGGTCTTCGATGGCCTGAATGACGAGAGCAAGTCCGCGCGCAGCAGCCGCGTCCTGGTCCTCGGCGTCACGTACAAGAGGGACGTCGCAGACCTGCGCGAGAGCCCCGCGCTCGAGGTCATCCGCCTGCTCCAGCGGAAGGGCGCGCAAGTGACCTATCACGACCCGTTCTGCCCCGTCATCGAAGAAGACGGCTACACACTGATCGACGGGTTGCCGATGCACGGCGTCGAGCTGACCGCGGAGACGTTGGGCCAGGCGGATGCCGTGGTGATCGTGACGGATCACGCGTCGATCGATTATGACTTCGTCGCGGCCCACGCGCGGCTGGTGGTCGACACGCGCGGCGTCATGCGCGGCCGTACGGGCGCGCGCGTGATCGGCCTGTCCTCGCGGCCCGCTCCGCCGATCGCCGCCGCCTGACCGGTCATCCGTCAATGGCGCACCCGGCCGAAGCGCCGCGGAAGGTCTTCATCGTCGGCTGCCCGCGCAGCGGCACCACGTGGTTGCAGCTGCTGCTCTCCAAGCATCCGCAGGTGGCGACGGCGCCGGAGACGCAGATCGTGGCGTTCTACCTCGTGCACTTCCTGAAGCAGTGGGAACACGAGCACAACGGGCCCACGGCGAAGCACCAGGGCCGCGCGGGGCTGAGCCGCGTATTGTCGGAGGATGAGTTCCACGGGCTGTGCCGAGACGTCATCCTGTGCGTCCTCGAAAAGATCGCCGCACAGACGCCCGGCGCCACGCACGTGGTCGAGAAGAGTCCCGGCCACGCCGTGCACGCGCAATGGATTCACCGGCTCCTGCCGGATGCCCGCTTCCTCCACGTGGTCCGAGACCCGCGTGACACGGTGGCTTCACTGCTCGCCGCCAGCCGCACGTGGGGCGGAGACTGGGCGCCGCACAACCCGATCGACGCGGCCCGCCTGTGGCGCCGGCACGTGAGCGAAGCCCGCGGCATCGCGCGCGACTCGCCGCAAGCGTATCGCGAGGTCCGGTACGAATCGCTGCGCGCGCAGCCGGTCGATGAGCTCGCGTCGGTCGCGTGCTGGCTCGGGCTGGCCTGGCCCCGCGCCGACTGCGAGGCCGCCGTCGCGGCGTGCGAGCTCGACAAGCTCAACAAGCAGAAAGA